>JAFGTN010000169.1 GCA_016934075.1 Pirellulales bacterium | reverse complement strand
GGCTTCCATAACCACACGCAGATACGCCCGGACACGTACGACGGTGACATGCTTTCGTTTGGCAAGTACCTGGGTATCAATCTCGACATCGGCCACTACGTGGCCGGCACCAACGAATCGCCCATTCCCTTCATCGAGAAGCACAAGGACCGCATCCTCAGTCTGCACCTCAAGGACCGCAAGATCAACAACGGCCCAAACAAGCCCTTCGGCATGGGCGACACGCCGGTCGCTATCGTTCTGCAGTATGTGAAGAACAACAAGCTTCCCTTCCCCGCCGACATCGAACTGGAGTACGAATGTCCCGCCGGTTCCGACGCGGTCAAGGAAGTCACAAAGTGTGTGCAGTTTTGTAAAAAAGCCCTTGCGTAGGGGATGGATGTCGTCTAATGCACAAACCCGACTCGAAGTTCAACGGCGTACAGATCGGTGTGCTCACTTATAACTATCGCAGCATGTCCATCAGTCCCCGGGTGCTGCTTGGCTATGTCACCCAGTGCGGCGTGAACTCGGTGGAAATGATGGGCGAATCGGTGGAACAATTCGCCGGCGCGCCCGGCGGCAAGTCGTTGCTCGACTGGCGACTCTCGGCGCCCATGGATAAGTTCAAAGAGCTCCGTAAGATGTACGACGATGCCGGCGTGAAGATTCACATCGTCAAGTTCATCGATATCGGCGATCCCGGCATGAGCGACGCACAGATCGAATACTATTTCAAAGTTGCCAAGGCCATCGGCGCCGATGGCATTACTCGCGAGCTCTCGGCGGCCGCCGCCAAGCGGCTGGGGCCCATTGCCGACAAGCACAAGATCATGATCGGTTTCCACAACCATACGCAGATCCGCCCGGACACCTACGACGGCGACGTACTTTCGTCGGGCAAGTACCTGCGGATCAACCTCGATATCGGTCACTATGTGGCGGCCACCAACGAGTCGCCCATTCCTTTCATAGAGAAGCACAAGGACCGCATCCTCAGTCTGCACCTCAGGGACCGTAAGATCAACAACGGTCCCACCGTGCCCTTCGGCATGGGCGACACGCCTATCGCTATCGTTCTGCAATATCTTAAGAAAAACAAGTTGTCTTTCCACGCCGATATAGAAACGGGGTACGAGTCTCCCGCCGGTTCAGACGCGGTCAAGGAAGTCGCCAAGAGCGTGCAGTTTTGTAAGAAAGCCTTGGCGCAAAAGCCTAATCCTACGGTTTCCATTTAGGATTCACCACGTCGAAAGTGAATTCGTTGGGACCTTCGGAGGTGACTTCAACGGTATGTTCGCTACGGGAGTTGTACTCGGGGGGGATAAGTTGAATGGCTGGGCCGAGGTTGCCCGTTCCGCCGGGTTCGTCATTTTTCGATCCGGTTTTAGGGCGGATGGCCGAATAGATTTTCACGATGTACTTTCCGGGTGGCAGTCCTTTTTCCGTGGGGATGGAATAGGAGCCGGCGGCGATATTCGTGCCGCTGGCAACGCCGTTCTGCCGGTTGGTGGGCTCGAAGGCAATATTGCCTTGTTCGAGAGGTTGACCATTGAGAGTCACTTTTCCGGAGATGGCCAGACGCCCCAGCGGATTACGCCCGCAACCGGTCAGCATCACGACGATGACTAGAAGAATGCCGAGTTCCAATCGGTTGAGCCTTGGCAGCAAACAACATTTTGTATTGCGGGTGTGCATGATTTCGTTCTCGTGTATTTTTTTAAAAATGGGTGCCACTGCCGGCTTGTCCAGCATTGTTTTTTCCGGCTCATGCACTATACACTGCTGGACAAGCCGGCAGTGGCACCCAAAAACGGCTCACAGGAATTTCCAAACATGTTCTAAGATAATTGTTCACCTCACGCAACCCGACAGATCTAAAAAATTCGTCCCCTCCCGCGGCACACTCTGCTCCGAAGGATCAACCACCGGAGGCGACTTGCGCCAGGCCCGACCGCAACGGGCCATCCGGTAACCTTCGTTGTAAAGACGTCGCATAAGATGCGTATCGAATTCCATGCTGTCTTCGCCAACGGGGAATTCCTGGGGCACGGCCGCCAGACGAAACTCCATGCCGGTCAGCAAAGATAGGGTGAAGATCCGCACAACATCGTTTCTGGTCTGCGCCGAAGTCAGCGCGCTCAAAGCGGCTGGCGCTATACTCAGCGCGTGGAGTTTAAGGCATTTCGGATCTGGAAACGACTTGCCGGCAATGATAATATACACCCGCGATCCTAGCAGCGGTTTGTGTCCTGCGCGAATTTCCTCCGGATTCAGATCCAACATCGAACCCCGCAAGAATACCTGGCTGGTGGTACCGCCGTCCGCATGCAACTCGGTATAGCGGCGGCCGTTCACGCAGATCTCGATGGGCACCGGAGGAAAAAAACCGGGCACGGATGAGGAGGCCAAAATGATTTTTCGAAACAATTCGAGCGAGCCGGGGCGGCCGCTTGCGGCAATTGCTCCCATGTCCCAAATCACCAGCCGCCCCGTGTCCAGGTTAGTGGTACCGATAAATAAATGCCGACCTTGACAGTGGGCGGACGCCACCGCATAAAGCATGCGCTGGTCCATGTTATTCGCAATCATGCGTTCGAGCGGTTCGCTCGATGCGGCCGAGTCCGACCAGAGAACGGCCGGTTTCATTCGTTTGCGATAAATGTCGTCGGAAGTAACGTTGGTGTACAACTCACGGATACGAGCATCGTGGCACGGCCCCAGAAAGGCCAGCGGTGCGATCAGAGCACCGGTGCTGGTACCGGTTACCACGTCGAATGTCGGTCGCGTACCGTTTGCCGTCCAACCGTTTAGCACGCCGGCCGTAAAGGCGCCTAGACTTCCTCCGCCCGAAAGCGCCAACACATTGAGCCGCTTTCTACCGGCCGCGTGCGGCCCGTTCATGGAGTCGGCAAAGTGTTTTCGCAAAGGCGCGGTCAACTCTACAAAAACCTCGCTCTCGACCGCGCCGCGCGGTGCGGATGTTGCGCTGAGGTCAACTACCGTTTCGGGCTTCAAGAGCGTGACGGGCGCACAATTGCTACGTTTCCTCGCACAACCTCCCATCAGCAGGCAAAGAACCAATACCGAGGCAACACAACCGTGACGCGGTATTAGTGTTGGGTTCTTCCACATCCTTGAGTTCCCCGCTTGCGAATAATCACTCCATGACTACAAACGATCACACACGAGTTGCGAACGATCGCACCAAGCAAAGTATACACCCACCGTAGAAAATGGTTGCTAATCTGCTCGATTCAGGTCGCTCTGAGAGATGTTTTTTCAGCCCTGTGGCAACACGTTCCTAAAAACCGCACCGAATTACCCAACCATGAAACTTAATCCCTGATAATCCATTAAGCATTACTAATTCCATGCATATACAATTCGCCACTTATACCTTTTAGGCAAACTGTAGCAGTAATTCCTAATTTTCCGATTACCCGCGAACCGATTCAATGAAAGCGACGCTTTGCGGACTGAGTAGTGGGTGTCTAAACACAGAAAAACCGTAGAGCAAAATGATATAACGCAAGTACCAATGGGGGGTGTACCGTGCGTGCCCGATTCTCTTATAGTTTAGGCCTGGGTCTGATTGCCCTTGGTCTGGTGATTTTCTTTTCAGGTTGTCGCGTGCCCTGTCCAAGGCACGGGGTTATCTTTCGCGGCGACTGGTCGTTGGAAATCAATCGCATTCCCTGGATGTCGGGGAGGGAGCAGGTCGAATACCAACAACCTTCGTTACCGTGCGATTCCTGCTCGGATGGAAGTTGTGAGGCCAAGTCCTCGCCCGGCGTCGCCCAAGTCTGCAATGACACCGTATGTGTCCCAGGCAGATGCAAACCGACCATCGATTGCTTGGCGAAACCCTGTGTGGCCAAGGCATCTCCGGCCCTTCATCATGCACAGATGGCCCGAGCCCCCACTGGCGGCGGCAACATGCGTTTTTTGCCGGTTCCAACTCGACCGGTTTTCAGTCCACGCACCGATGCCCCGGGATCTATCATAGAAGTGCCCGTGCCTGCAGGAAATTCGGATTCCTTTTCCAGGGCACCGTCACTCAAACTTCAAGTTCCCGGCGAAGAAACGAGTTCAATTACGACAAATCCGGAGGTTGTTCCGCCGCCTCCGGGAAGTGCGCCCATGCCAAAGCCTAAACCGCCCACAGACAACGCACAATGACTCACTGACCTTTGGCAGTCTGGGCAGCTTATTCCGGATGACAATCGCTCCGATAAAGCATACGACTGTTGTAAACCGATCAATCCTAACGCGGGAAAGCCGCAATCTAGATGTAACGGTTCCGAGTAATCGTGAATTTTTCACAAGGTTGAATGTTGACCGTAAAAAAGTGTGTTTGAGGTTGTGCGAATCAGGCAAACTTTGCCTTTCTCGCCTTCGACTCGCCACTAGACTAAAAACAATTCCCGCTCCGATAGAGCCGCCATGTACGAACACTGCGTTCGACCGCCACAGACCGCCAGTACGGCTGTAAAACGGAACTTGATCATATTCGCAGTTGCCTTTGGCTCTATCCATTGGTTGACAGCCGGATACGCCTCCGACCTTCGTCAAACAGCCGTTGTCAAAGCGATTCGCCAAGCTGCGCCTTCGGTTGTTAATATCCGCGGCGAGAAAAGGGTCACCGGTCCCGACGGCGTCGACGATGACTCCGGGCGTCGCGTAAACGGCATGGGCACCGGTGTAGTTCTCGACCCTCGCGGATACATCATCACCAACCATCACGTAGTCGACGGCGTTCGCGAAATCCAGGTGACTCTCGATGCCGGTGAGCGCTATGTGGCCCGGTTGATCGCCCGCGATCCCGAAACGGATCTGGCGATTATCAAAATCGACTGTCCTCGCAAGCTGAAAGTTATCAACCTCGGCAGTTCCAACGACCTCATGACCGGCGAGCCCGTGATCGCCGTGGGCAACGCCTTCGGCTATGAACACACGGCCACCCGAGGAATTATCAGTTCGCTGCATCGCGCGGTTCAAGTCAGCGACGCCCAGTACTACTCCGATCTGATCCAGACCGACGCCAGCATCAATCCCGGCAACTC
>JAFGTN010000014.1 GCA_016934075.1 Pirellulales bacterium | reverse complement strand
CGGTTCGAAAACGCCTTCGTGCCATATTCGGTGTGTTCGCCATCACGGGCCGCTTTTCTGACGGGTTTGCATCCGCACCAGAACGGGCAAATCGGCCTGGCGACGCACAAATTCGCCATGTACAAAAAAGACACGCCCAATATTGTCGCGCTGCTGAAATCGGCCGGTTATTACACGGGCTTGATCGGCAAGTTGCACATTAATCCTGAAAGCGCGTTCCCCTTCGATTTCCGTGCTATTAAGGGATCAAACTTCAATCGCAAGAAAAGCGTGGAGGACTACGCGGCCGCGGCCGCGCGTTTTTTGGAAGAGACGGGCGACAAGCCGTTCTTTCTATCGGTGAATTATCCCGACGCCCATTTGCCGTTCCTCCGCAAGGCCAACGGGCGCCCGGCCCGGCCCTTGACGGCCGATGACGTTAAACCCATGTCCTGGGTAGGCGTGGATTCTCCTCGGCTGCGGGAGCAGGTGGCCAACTATTACAACTGCCTGGAGCGGTTGGACGAGGGCGTGGGATTGTTGCTGGACGAGTTGAAACGTTCCAGCAAGGCCGGGCAAACCATTGTATTCTATATTGGAGATCATGGCGCCCAGTTTCCGCGCGGTAAAGGCACGGTTTATGAAGGCGGTTTGCATATACCGTTGCTAGTGCGCTGGCCGGGGCACGCTAAGGCGGGCGGTGTTCGCGAGGAACTGGTTTCGACCATCGATATTATGCCCACGGTGCTGCAAGCGGCAGGGATCAAATTTCCGCCCGATTTGACGGGCCGGCCACTACAGCCCTTGCTGGGCGACGAAGATTCGCCGCCGTGGCGAAAGTATATATTCGCATCGGTGACCGGCGCGTTTCCACGAGCTTGTTTCGTGCAACAATCGATCCGCGACACAGGCTACAAGCTGATTTCCAACCTTCGTCCGGGCAGCGAGAACCTCGACGCCGGAACCTACCTCGATCCGGGGCATCAGCATTTTGTGGTTTCCGGAGCCAAGCCCGAAGAACAAAATGCCGCGCCGCCGCACGTACGCAAGAGCTTCCAGCGCTGGTCGCGTCCGCCAAGGTACGAGTTGTACGACTTGCAAAGCGATCCCAACGAATGGCGGAACCTGGCCGATGATCCCCGGCATGCGGAAACGAAAGCCCGCTTGATTTCAGCATTGCAGGATTGGCAGCGGAAAACGCGCGATCCATTTCTCGACCCGAAGAACGTAAACGCGTATGTGAAGGAGCAGCTTGCCAACCGCGATTTGGGATATCGAAAAGATCCTAATTTCCGCTGGTCATATCTCGACACGTTTCCGCGCTGGCGAGAGTCGTTCGCCGTTGAAAAGTAGCGGTTGAGCAGTTAATCGCGGCGGGCGTCCAGCGGTTTGCGCTTGTTCTGTTCGGCCAGCCAGTATCGCCATCGCTGGACGTTGTATTCGAAGTTTACATTTTGACCGTCGGTCAACTTGACCAGCGCGTCGAGTACTTGGGGATTGCGTAGGTGGTATGTGTGTATTGTTGTGGTCTGGCCCATGGACATACCGCCGCCGCCCGAGTTGTCGAATCCGGCCGATTGCCCCGGCCCACCGCTTACGACCTTTTTCTTGTGAGTGCTTACCAGGGCGTCGATCAGCGGCGCCACGGCCGAGGGATCGCCCATCTTGCCCAGGGCAAAAGCGGCGCGGTTGATAATGGCATTATCTTTATGGCCGAGGCGGGCGACGAAGTATTTGACCACGGCCGGGTCTTTACGTTTCTTTAGATAGTCGATACAGCTCAGGCGGGTTTCTTCGTCGGGGTTTTCCAAGGCGTGTATGGCCAGCGTTTTCAGGGCCTCGGTCGTACCGATCCGCGCCAAGGCTTCGATATATAAAATCCGTGCCGGGCGGCGGGGATCGGATTTTAAAGCGTCGGCCAACGCAGCGGTGGCCAGAGGATCTTTGATTTCGTCGATGGCCTTTTGAGCCTGGTCGGATTTGGGGCCGCCCAGCCAACTGCTCCAGCGGCGCAAGTTTATGTACCAACTTTTTTCGGCCTTTTCACGCTCTTTATTCTTCTCGATGGACTTGATCTCTTGTGGCGAACGCCAGCGACCTTTGTAGCGCACGTAGCCGCGTTCCTTCATGATCTCGTCGGGCGTTTTGCCCGTCGCCTTTTCGTCCGATGATTTTTTTTCGACGTCATCGGGCTTGATGATTTTTTTAACCGTCTGGCTGTCGATTGTGACGTGGAGGCCCTGCTTGGTTTCGATCTGATAAGTTTTACGGGGAGACTGATCGGGGTTGAGTAGCCGGCCCTCGATGAGCCCGCCATCGGCGAGGATAAAGACTTCGCAACAAGCCGTCCGGCAGACGGCCGGGCAGATTAGCAAGCATACCGCAATCGTCGCGGATAAATATTTCATCAACGGATCTCTTTTCAGACGATTCTATATATGTTGCGCGGTCAAAATAGCGGTTTTGTCCTATGGTGCAATTCCGACGAGACGCGGTTTTGTGTCGTTCGCGGCATGTCGGAAGTGAATTCTACCCTTAGTATACGAACCAACCTGGTTACAGAGCAAGCTTCGTGCCCCCCTCCGGTGTGTAGAGAGGAAACGATTTTGTAGGGTTTCGCGGTGGAGATCGTGAAGGTAGAGGTTATTCCGATTGCGGTATGGCGGGAATTTGAGGGGAAATGGAAGAAAATACCAATCCGAAGCTTCAGCGAAAAAACCGGAATATTGGAATGAATTCCGCGCCATCATTGGCAGTGTAACCTTAATGAGGGAATAAGACAAAACTCCATAAGGAAATACGAAAACACGAAAGTACGAAAGCACGAAAATTACCTAATAATACACGTTCTAGTTTTGAAACTGCGGGTGGATAGAGGAGAAAACTCGTGCCGAAGTTAATTGCAATTGTCGTGTTAGCGGGTATCTCGGGCGGGGTCTGCTACCTGCTTGCTAATTACGATATCAAGAGAGTCGATGGGCAGATTATCATCAGCCGCCACGGTAAACAGGTTAGCGTCAAGGCCGATACGAAGAAGCCGGCCACGGTGGCCGACGATTGGCTGCCGCCGCGTAACACGAAGCAGAAGTTGCTGCGAATCGCGTCGTTTAATCTGGAGGGCTTGAATGCTCGGAAGCTTTCGGGAATGCACATGACCGAGCGATTGACGCGGTTGCTTGACGGGTTCGATGTGGTGGCGTTGCAGGATATCCGTTCCACGCACGTGGGATCGTTGCGCGAGCTGGTAGATACGATCAATGGCAAGGGCCGTCATTTCGATTTTGCAGTCAGCCCCGAAGTGGGACGAGGATCGATCGACAATTACAATGCCTTTATTTTCGATCAGACGACCATCGAGTTGGACCGCTTCAAGCTCTGTGCGGTGACCGATCCCAGCGGATCGATGCGGTGCCGCCCGCTGGTCGGCAACTTTCGGGCACGCGGTCCGCAAGCCACTGACGCATTCACCTTTATACTGGTAAACGTGCATGTGGATTACGATCGCATCGCGACCGAGTTGAACCTCCTGGACGACGTGTACCGGGCGGTGCGGGCGGCCAATCCCGGAGAAGACGACGTGGTCCTGCTGGGTAGCTTTGAAACCGACCGTAATCGTCCGGGTGAACTTTCGCGGATCCCGAACGCGGGTTGGGCCCTGGATTCGACGGTGAGCACGGTCCGCGGCGACCGGCTGGCCGACAACCTGGTCTTCGACCGCCACGCCACCAGTGAATTCACGGGTCGAGCCAATGTTGTCGATGTGGTGAGGGCATTGAACATAACCAGCAGCGAGGCCGCGGAGATATCGAGTCATCTGCCGGTCTGGGCCGAATTCAGCACGTTCGAAGGCGGTCAGGCGGGGCATATCGCCGAGAAAACGAGCGGAAGAATAGCGAAGTGAGCGGGTGTCTAGCAGCCTGTCGAGAAGTAAGATATAAATTGCCGGCTGCGCCGCCAATTTATATCTAAGTGCCCTTGACTCGCAATTTTGCAAAAGTCCAGTTCACTCCAAGGTCCCATCCGGCAGACGGGACCTATTTTACTATTCCGCGAAGAATTCCCACATTTTTGTCCGTATCTTACACAAGATCGGCTCGCGCATTACGAACTATATTTAGAGAGGGTAGAGGTTTAACTTTGGTAACCAATTGTTCGTATTCGCGGGTACCGTAACATGGCCGATTCAACAACCGCTACAGAGCGCGATTTCGATCCCAGCGGCATAACCCGACCCGATAAGGCGCTGATCAAGTATTATCTACTGGTGGCGGCTATGAGCGGTCCGTTTTTTCCAATTGTGATCCTGCCGTTCTTTTTCAAGTACGAGACGTTGCAATACAAATTCGACGAGTCGGGGATCTCCATGAGTTGGGGGATTTTGTTCCGCCGCGAGATTCATCTTACTTATCGCCGCATCCAGGACATCCATCTTACCCGCGGATTGTTGCAACGCTGGTTGGGTCTGGCAACGGTTTCCATTCAAACTGCGTCGGGCAGTTCCGGCCCGGAGATGAGCATCGAGGGCATTCTGGAAGCCGGCCTCTTACGGGATTATCTCTATCGCCAGATGCGAGGTGCGAAGGGAATTGACGATCCGGGCCATGTGGCAACGACCGCAAGTGCCGAGGGCATGGTTGTTGGGGAGTCAGTTGGCTCTGGTGGTTCGGGGCCGTCGGGCGAGGCGATCGAACTGTTGCAAGAGATTCGTGACCTGTTGCGGAAGAGAAACGAATTATGCGATTCCGGGGGAGGTCGATCATGAACCATGGTGTCGAGAACGCGACCGCTTGGGTTTACGAAGGCGTTTGGTCTATTCTATCGAGATGGTTTCTCGTGCCCAGCGAACCGCCTTTGTTGCCGGTCAGGTCCGGGGAGCCGCACCAGAGTTTCCGGCCCGCCGAGGGTTTTCTACAATATATGAAGTTGCAATTCTGGATCGGCCTGTTTGTGCTCGGTTCGTTGGTCTTTTTCGGTTGGCTGGTGTTGACTATTGCTTCGCCGGTGGCCGGCATAATCATGGCGATCCCCGCGTTTGCCGTTGTGATTTTGCCTCACGTAGTGATTTACGTGGCTCTGCATCTTCGCTACGATACGACCTGGTACGTGTTGAGCGACAAGAGCCTGCGCATCCGCCGCGGGATCTGGGTAATAAACGAAACGACCATCACCTTCGAGAACGTACAGAACGTAACGGTCCGTCAAGGACCCTTGCAGCGCTGGTTCGGCATTTGGGACGTCGTCATCGAGACTGCCGGAGGCGGCGGTTCGCAGGTCGACGCGCAGGGTAATATGTCGACCTCGGCCAATATCGGCCTGTTCGAAGGCGTATCCAACGCCCACGAGATCCGCGACTTGATTCTCTCCAAGCTTCGCGATTCGCAAACCGCCGGCCTGGGCGACGAAGATCTCGGGGATACAAGTTCCGTTCGCTCCCGCCCGGCCGCTGCCAATGCGGATCTGCTCTGGACTCCGCGGCACGTCGAGTTGCTTCGGCAGATACGCGATGAGGTCAAGGTGTAACCTGGTTTCTTTCGATTGAGAGCAGCGCGTCTGCAATGATTGCATGTAAGCGGATAATTTCAAAATTCCGGACAGATGCATTCGCACAGGTTTGCCTTATATGGGTATCTCGATTACAATCGCGGTTTTCAAGTTCGACTGTTTGAGTTATGTGATTTGTCGTTTGTGGTTCCGCCTTTAGGCGGCAAACGCCTTACCATAACGGCTCAGGATTCTCATGTTCCGCATGGGTGCCGCTGCTGGCTTGTCCAGCAGTGTTTTCCAGGAACATACACTCTGCACCGCTGGACAAGCCAGCAGTGGCACACATATAAAAACATGTTCTTCAAGTAACAAGGTGTTTTTTAGTCCAATGAGCGAACCGACCGATTTGAGCCCACGATTCCAGGAAGCCCTGATTTTCGCGGCCGA
Organism: Pirellulales bacterium; assembly: GCA_016934075.1. Taxonomy (GTDB): domain Bacteria; phylum Planctomycetota; class Planctomycetia; order Pirellulales; family Thermoguttaceae; genus JAFGTN01. The sequence continues at coordinate 1,354 of JAFGTN010000014.1, read as the reverse complement.
GTTGCATGCCCGGCAGCGGCGCAAGCTTTCGGGCACGCCCTATTTTGGTCATCTGTTGCGGGTGACGGGCATCGTGTTGGACTACGGAGCCAACGAAGACGAGGCCGTGGCGGCGCTCTTGCATGACGCCGTGGAGGATCAGGGCGGCGCGGCCGCACGGGAGGAGATCCGTCGCCGTTTCGGCGATGCGGTGGTAGCCATCGTCGACGGTTGCAGCGACACGGACGAGTCGCCCAAGCCGCCCTGGCAGGCGCGGAAAGAAGCCTACCTGGCACACTTGGAAACGGCCGACGCGTCGGTCCGCTTGATCGCGGCCGCCGACAAACTCGACAACGTACGCTCACTCACGGCGTCCTACCGCAAGGAAGGCGAATCGATCTGGCGTCACTTCGGCGGCAAGCGCGAAGGCACGCTCTGGTATTACCGTAGCGTGGTTGAGCGGCTGAAGATGCACGAGCCTTGCCCGCTGGTTGATGAGTTAGAACGCGCGGTGGCGGGGCTGGAGGGGGTTTTGGAAGAGGACGGAGGATAGATGGCAGAGGGCAGATGGCAGAGGGCAGAGGACAGAAATGTTGAAATCAGAATGAAGAAAGAATTTAGAATGCACAATGCCCAATGCTCAAGGTTCAATGATCAATTGGCAATTCCAACAGCCGAGGGCGACAGTTCTACAAGGCAGTTTTGCCGTCGGCCATTTCGACATTCAAACATTCGAAATTCAATCCTCATTCTGATTTCGACATTCGACATTTCCTATCTTCTGCCCTCTTCCAAAAATTCCCTTGAAATTGTGCCACGGTTTTTTCTATACTATCGCTCATCACGCTGCGACACATAGCAGCGAGTGAGGGTATCGGTCGAGCCTGGCTGAGAACAACAGGTATCAAAAGAGCCCGTCACTGGAGTTTTTCCGGCGACGGGCTCTTTTTTTATACGCGCGGTACCCGAGTTTTATTTCAACGTCTGATGGGATAGGGATTGCATAATGCTTGCACCATCGCTAGTTACCGAGATACGACGCCTGTTAGTCGAGAATAACTTGAGCCAGCGTAAGATCGCCAAGTTTATGGGCGTGAGCCGCGGCACGGTGGGGGCGATAGCCAATGGGCGACGGCCTGATTATAAACCGCGAGCGAAGGATGAGGACAAACCCGAGCGCCCCAACGGCCCACCACGGCGGTGTGTGACTTGCGGCGGAATGGTGTATATGCCTTGCCGTTTGTGTGCTTTGCGGCGGGGGCTGGCCGCGTCGGGTAAGGGCCGCCCGCACGACCCACGGCCGGAACTACCGTTGGGATTGGAACTGCTGCCCGAACAGCGGAAGCGATACGAGGAGGTGCGGGCAGTCAGGGCG
>JAFGTN010000168.1 GCA_016934075.1 Pirellulales bacterium | reverse complement strand
CAGGGCGAGGCCGAACAGGGCGCCGCTATGCGAACCGTCGGCCTCGACCGCTCGTTCAAATAAGCGAATGACCTCTTCAGGATTGCCACCCAGGGCGGCGATTGTTGCACCACGTTGATAGAGACACTCGGCTGTCTGCTCTATGGCGCCGGACAGATTATCGAGTATTTCCAAAGCGGCCCGCGCGTCGCCAGAACAACGTAGCGCTTCGGCTTTTGCCAGCGCACACTCATCTGCATTGTAGCCGGCGGTTTGGGCGGCAGAGTATTTCTCCAAGGCTTCGTCATACCTTTGCAGAGCGAAATGCGAGCGCCCCATGTAGAACTGGGCCAGCGCGCCACCGTCGGCGTTGGAAAGGGCCTCGATGGCCTGGCGGAAGCGGCCCAGGAGGTGAAGGCACACGCCCAGGCGGACCATACTGGCCGGGCTTTGGTCTTCTTTTTCCTCGAGTTCGGACACGGCCTCGCGTAAAATGCGATACTGCGGATAGCCGCTGGACATCGCGTCGTTGATCTGGTTGATTTCTACCGGTCCAAAAGTTCCGTTAAAAAGAACTAGTTGTTTCAGGTCGAACTGCAGGCCTTGAGCCATCAGGACGGTCTCCAGTTAAGGTACAACGAAAAAAGAAAAAGAGCCAGCGGTGGGAGTCGAACCCACAACCCCCGCATTACGAATGCGGTGCTCTGCCGATTGAAGCTACGCTGGCAACCACTATTTTTCTAGGGTTATTGACTCGTTTCCCAAAAATGGTAAAATGTACGTGACACCAGTTATGACACCCGCGACACCAAAAGCCGGGTGCTGGGTGTTATGAACGAAATCATTATGTGGGAGGTATTGAGTCATGACCTCAAAAGTAGTCGAGAAGGGGAAAAGCGTCAAGCCCACCAAGCCGAGACCGGATTTTCCGCTATTTATTCACCAGTCCGGGGGCGGTAGGTGGTGTAAAAAGGTACGGGGCCGATTTTGCTACTTCGGCAAGGTTGCCGACGATCCAGAGGGCAAGGCCGCACTGGAGAAATGGCTTGATGAAAAAGACGACTTACTTGCTGGCCGAACACCGAGAAAAAAACGTGAAGGTTTAACGGTGGCCGACTTGGTTAATCACTATCTGACTACGAAAGAACGTATGCGGGATAATGGCGAAATCGCCAAGCGAACCTATGAGGATTACTACACGGTTTGCGAGCGGATTATACGGGTGTTTGGCAAGAACCGGATTGTCGATGATCTTGTCGCAAGCGACTTCGCCACCTTACGGAGCGACTTTGCCGAGACTAGGGGGCCGCATTCACTGGCCGGGGATATTACCCGTGTCCGTTGTGTGTTCAAATATGGATATGACGAAGGATTACTTGACCGGCCCATCCGGTACGGCCAGAGCTTCGCACGACCAAGCCACAAGGTATTGCGAAAAGCAAAACAGGCCGGAGTGGACAAGATTTTCTCTGCAAAGGAAATCAAGCGTCTAATCAACGCAGCGGGACCACAAATGAAAGCTATGATCCTGCTGGCATGTAATACCGGCTTTGGTAACGGCGACTTGGGGCGATTGCCGACGGGTGCGGTTAATTTGAAAACCGGTTGGGTTGATTACCCAAGGCCAAAAACAGGTATTGAAAGACGTTGCCCGTTGTGGGCCGAAACAATCAAGGCGATCAAGAAATATTTGCCGAAGCGACCCCAGCCGACGGACAAGAGTGTTGAGTATTTGTTATTCCTTACGGCCAAGGGAAATTGCTGGACGAAAGATCATGCTGACAATCCCATAGCGAAGGAATTTTCCAAACTACAAAAGGAAGTCGGAACCTTCAAAAAAGGCCGGGGATTTTATGCTTTACGGCACACGTTCCAAACCATAGGCGACGGATCACGCGATCCGGTTGCAGTCAAGTATCTCATGGGCCACGCGGCGGACGCAAGCGATATGGGCTCAGTGTACCGTGAACACGTCGAGGATGAACGTCTACAAGCCGTTGTGAATACCGTCCACGCATGGCTGTATCCACCTAAGAAAAAACCACGTTAGAATACAATTTATGTGCGGCTAGGGTAGCCCCCGAAACGCCGAATCCCTATCGGCTTGCCGCACTACTTTTTTAGGGAGATTTATGAGGGATGAATCAATGAAAAAAAAAGGTAAGACGCCTAGGCCCATACAATCGATATGGCCGTATGACCCAAGGCTTTTGCAAGCGTGTCAAGAAGAACTGGAGGACATACGACGACGAGAGTCTGACAAGCGTTTACAGGCTTTGTATAAGAGGATGACACCGGAACAGCAAAAGGAACAGAAAGAATTTGAAGAGTCAATTCGGCGGTGGAAGGGGAATTCTGAAAATGATACACCACCAGCCCTACTCGCTAAACTTTCAAAGCAACAGCAAAAGATCGTTTCCCTTTTATGGGAAGGCCCGATGACGCAACAGGCTTTTGTGGAAACCATCTGGCCAAAACCAACCAATCCAGAGGCGTGCACGAAGGCTATCCAGCGGTTGAACCGGCGATTTGAAGAACTCGGCGAGTGTTACGTCGTGTGCCGCAAAGGCGATTTTATAGAGTTGGAGCGACCGGACAATTTATAGGACATTTTTGTCCACGACAGAAAAAATCACCTCCCTATAATGGCTTTTATCACGAGTCATTTTTAGTGAGGTTTTTTTATGTCCGAATCTGAAACCATCGACGAATTCGTCGAGCGTATCCCCAAGCCCGAAGAAATTCGGCAGAGGCTTTCCGCCAATCTCCGTGAGGCCCGACTGCTGCGCCAAATCTTAAAAATGGCTGAGCAGCGGGAAAAGGTGGCGGAGGTTTCACAATGACACGTACATTCAGCCCCAAAGAACTGGCCGAACGATACGAGGTTGCCACCGACAAGGTAATCGCCTGGATTCGATCCGGCGAGCTATCCGCCTTTGATGTTGGCAGCAAACCTGGCTCCCAGCGGCCACGGTATCGCATTTCGGAGAATGCAATCGAATCTTTCGAGATTGCCCGAAGCATTCAACCCCCTACCCCACGAACACGGCGACGGCGGCGAGATCCGAATGTAAAAGAGTTTTTCTAAAAGGGAGAATTTTATTGTGAGTACCGCCATAGCTACAACCACCCTTGGCCAACTGGCCGAGGAAATCAACCAAGCCCATCATGAGGCGGAAACGGCACTAAACGCCGGTTTGCAACATGCCTTTCGTGCCGGCGAACTTCTGGCCGTAGCAAAGACCCGATGTAAGCATGGCGAATGGTTGTCATGGCTGGAGGATAACTTCGATGGATCCGTAAGAACCGCCCAAGCGTATATGCGGGTTGCGGATCGACGCGAAGAAATTGAGTCAAATGCGCAGCCGACTGCGCTTTTGACACTTGACGATGCATTGCGATCTGTTTCGGAGCCGAAGCCCGAGAAACCGCCGGTTGTTCCGCCATCCATAGAGGCCGACGACAACGAATCCGAAATTGTCGAGGTCTATGAGGGCGAAGAGGCGGAAGAGGGCTACGAGTACGAGGAACTAACCGAAGAGGAAGAGGTCGAAGCGAGGAACACCAAGCCACACGTCGCCCACAACGGCGGCAACAACGAGTGGTACACACCCAAGCTTTACATCGACGCGGTCCGAAAGGTACTTGGCGGCATTGATCTTGATCCGGCATCTTGTGAAGAGGCCAACAGGGTTGTAAGGGCCAATAAGTTCTACTCCGTCGAGGATGATGGATTAACGCAGCCATGGGCCGGGCGGGTTTGGATGAATCCGCCATATTCGCCGGACAAAATCACAGCGTTTTGTGAAAAACTGATAACCGAGCTTGATGACGGCAATGTAACGTCGGCTTGCGTGCTGGTGAATAACGCAACCGAAACGCGATGGTTTCAAGGCTTATGCCATGAGGCGGAAGCCGTTTGTTTTCCAATGTCACGCGTAAAGTTTTGGCATCCCAACGGGAAGACTAGTGCACCATTACAGGGACAGGCTATTTTGTGTTTCGGGGATGGCGCTTTCAAATTCAGTGAAGTATTTCGTCACTTGGGAGTGGTTGTGCATAACGAGCGGTTTGTACGTAGTCTTATTTGCTGAATGAAGCCCGCACACACACATAAAAACGGCCCGCACCGGGCAGGGATGCGAGCCGTTGAGAATGGATACACAAATGAGCATAGCAGAAAATAGCACGGATGCAAGTATAAACCTTGACAACATCCCGGCAGAACTGAAGGGCAAGCAATCGGTTCTCTGGAAAACCGTCACCCGTAAAGGCATGCCTACAAAAGTACCCTTTCAGGTGAACGGCCAAGAGGCGAAATCAAACGATCCAAAAACGTGGGCCAGTTTTGACGCAGTATGGCAGCGATATCAAAAGGGCGGTTACGATGGCGTGGGTTTTGTGTTCTCTTATTATGACCCCTATGCGGGCATCGACCTGGATGGTTGCCGAGATCCTGAGACCGGCAAAATCGACGAATGGGCAATGGAGGTGATTCAAAAGCTGGACACCTACACCGAGGTTTCGCCAAGCGGTTCGGGTTTTAAGTGTTTTGTCAAAGGCAACTTGCCGTTTGATGCTGGTACGGGTAAGAAAAAAAACCTCGACTATCCACCGAAGGGTGGCAAGGATAGTGCTGGTATCGAAGTATATGACAAGGGAAGATATTTTACTCTAACAGGTAGGCGTCTCGATGGTTTTCCAGATACGCCACAAGAACGAGACCTTTATTGGATTCGTGAAAAGTTTTGGCCCGAACTAAATCGGGTAAATAAACCGGCACCACGGCAAACAAGTGGACCACAGAGCGACGTTATTAAACGCGCCCGAAGCTATATCACAACAATGCCACCTGCTATAAGTGGATCGGGCGGACACAATCAAACTTTTGCTGTAGCGTGTGTATTGGTTATTGGCTTTGGGCTCGAAGAGGACGACGCGCTTATGCTCTTGCGGGAGTATAACGATCGTTGCGAACCGCCTTGGAGCGAGAAAGAATTACAACACAAAATAAAAAGTGCCGGTCAACAGCCCGGCGAGCGTGGCTACCTTCTTAACGCAAGGCCGCAAACACCAAAGGCCAAAGACGTTGACCTCAGCATGTTGCTGGCTAACTTGGGTGTAGAAACATCCCAACACGAGGAAACGGATTTGACGATCTCTCAAGCAGAGGTTGAAGCCAACAGGCACAAGCCATTACAGTACAACCGTATCACTTGCGCCGAACTCGACGCGAGCAGTTACGATCTTGAGTACCTAATCGAAAATGTTCTTGTAGCTCGCCAGCCATGTATTGTTGCCGGTGGTAAGAAGTGCCTCAAAACGAGCTTGATACTCGATATGGGTATCGCCCTGGCTATGGGCGGTTGCTTCCTCGGCAAGCTCTCTGTCAATCGTGCTTGCCGTACAGCCATCATGACTGGCGAGAGCGGACTTGCCACTATTCAGGAAACATGCCGTCGGATATGTGACGCAGCCGGGTATCGACTGGCCGATATCGGCAATCTGATATTCAGCGAAGATTTGCCACGGTTCGGCATCCGCATCGAACCTTAGTCATTGATTCCATCGACTGGCTACTCCTACGAACCGCTGCCGGCGGGCAAGTATCTGGCCGAGATCACATCCAGTGAGACCAAAACCACCAAGTCGGGCAACGGTACCCTAAATTGTCTTGGAAAACTGGCCTCAGATCATTTACCAATTGGGGCAGGAGTGTCCCAGGATCGCCGCGGCGCGTCTAGGGCAATTTTTGACGGCAAGCCGGAGGGCGTGAGTTTAGGCAATATAGAAAAGCCAGAAAGCGTCGGGCCGCCTGAAGTTTATAAATAAATCAGGATCGTTGAATAATCAACAATTTCATCGCGTTTCTAAACGCTCAGATTACCATTTTCCGTTTAGCCCGGTCGCTTGCGACCGGTGTTGAGCACAACATATTCACAAACTCATCAGTCTGCGGCGTTGACGCCGATATCGAAATTGCCAAATTCAGCGACACTCCAGCCGTTTGCCGGCCAAGCCCTCACTGAGCAGGCGTTTCGCTCGGTAAACCCTTTCCCCAGGCCTTGTCGGTGACGGGGAACATCGATATGCGGAATTTTGTGCAACCATATGGCACCAAACTAATTGTCTCGTCCTTTGTCCCGGCAACGGTCGAATTGGGCAACGCCTGGGCATCCGTCGGACGCCAGTCGAAGGCTGTGGCGGGCACCTTTAGCGAGATCGGCGCGGCAAGCGGCCAATTCCACGTCGCCGGCATTGCGCGCCGCTCCACCTCGATGTCGCTGCCTTTTCGTTTTGCATCGTTATTCAGAGCATACTGCCACTTGGCATTCGCCACTGGTGTGTTTATATCTTTTTCCGGGACGGGAAGTGCGAACAACAACGGGCCATAGGAAACCGTCTCGAAAGGTAAAAGCCGTTTCTCGTACAAAGAAGGGGCTTTGGTTGAAAAGTACCTGCCTGATCTCGGGTACTCATTCTCATAACCGCGCGCGACCCGCACGGACATCGGCAGTACAATCTCTACGGTGTCGCCCTTCGTCCACTGCCGTTCGATTCGCGCGAAGCCGTTTTTATTCTGAGTCACGTCGACAGCCGTCCCGTTGACGGCAATCCGCGGCTTGAGGCACCACTCAGGGATGCGAAAATGCAACGGGAAAGACGCCGGACGTTGCGGATTCACCGAGATGCGATTGGTTTCCTCGAACGGATAGGCTGTTTGACAAACAAGTTTAACCGGCACATTGTCGGCGGCTACCGTTGTCACCGAACAGGGACCGTACAAGGTCGCCGCAAGGCCTTCATCGGAAGTGGTCATCCACATTTTCGTGACATAGGTCGGTATCAGCCGGTTAAGGTTACCCACGCAACAGAGTACGCCGCCGTCGCCTAGCGGACCATAGAGAAAACGGTGCGATTCTCCGCTGGGCAATTCGCGGCTGACGCGGTTGGGCGATTGGTAGTAGCACATGGCTTGCCAGTCGCGCGAGACTGACGCCGGCGCGGCGTTGAAGAATGCCCGCTCTACATCGTCACCCCACGTTCGCTCGCCTGTGATTTGATAGAGCCAGGCGGTCGACCACATTTGGGCCGCGATGTCGCACGTTTCGGTTGCGCGCAGGCCGCCGATTCCCGCCAAGCATTCCTCGCCCGACGCAACGCCATAGGGCAGCATGTGACGCTCGTTCAGCCAGTGAAAGGCGTTACGTGACGCCTGTAAATATTTCGCCTCGCCGGTTGCCAAATAGCACAGGGCGGGCAGCCGAAATTCCTCGTATTGGCATACGCAATGTCCGACAGCGACCTGATTGTCGAGCCACTGCTGAATGGTTGCCTGGTTTTCCGGTGTTTTGATGGCCGCTCGAATGCGATCGAGCAAACGGTGGTCGTGACTTGCAATGTAGGCCGTCAGCATGGCGTCTACGTTGCACAACCCACTGGTTTCGTTGACATTTAGGTTCCCCATGGGCACGGGATAGTCGGCGTACGTTCGCACCATCGCGTCCAGGATGCGTTTATCGCGGGTAGCATCGTACCAGGCGGCCAAGGCACGGCCCATGTGGGAATGTGCCCATCGATTGAATGTAATCCAATCGCCGTCAGTCGGCTTCTCGGTTGTCCAGTAGATGAACGACTTGCCGCCGCCGTTGACGCCATCAACAACCATACTCAGCCGTGTCTGGATCTTCTGCAGCAGTGCTTCGTCGTGTAGGGTATAGGCAAGTTGAATCGCACCGTCCAGCCAGTATGCACATTGTTCCAACGGCCAACCGGTTCCGTCGGGCTGAGCGCCTCCCGCCTTAACTGGAATGCCTTTCCAAGCATCACGAAAAGTCGCATGGCGTTCATCCAGATGCCCGGTAATGCCCTTGCGCGCGGCCAAAGCCCAATCTCGCAACCAGCCTGCCGGTTCCACTGCGCCCGGTGGCAATGGGCTAAAGGCGGGCTTAACCGGCAACTCGTTGACGTCGCTGCCGCTTGCCGTTCGCGCGGACGTGGCAACGCACATAAATCCGATCAGGAGCCAGTATAACTTGCCGTGAATTCTTCGCATGTCTTATTCCTCATTGTG
>JAFGTN010000167.1 GCA_016934075.1 Pirellulales bacterium | reverse complement strand
GGGCGCAATTCGGAGAGCGCGGCGCGCTGGAACCAATGGCGTGATGGCCAGATCGCCAAATGCCGCGCCGCCAAGGCGAAGCCGCCGGGCCCGCCGTCGAACGTGGCGAAGATTTGCGACGGCTACGCACGGCAAGCGGTGCAGCAGAACCGGCAGAACACGAAGCTCGGATGCGGCTTGAGTGGACCGCAGTGGAACAGTGATTACCGCTATCACTACAATTGGTGTGTGCACGGGCGCAATTCGGAGAGCGCGGCGCGCTGGAACCAATGGCGTGATGGCCAGATCGCCAAGTGTCGCACCGCTAAAGCGGAGAAGCCTACGGCACTTACGGGAAAACCTTCGAAGTGGGATCAAACGGTCCTGGCGCGGATGCCGGATCTTGTGCGTTACCTTGATCAAAAAACCGGCCTACAGGCGAAGAACATTGCCGGGGCGCAGGCGCAATGGGAGCAGCGACAGGCCGATGCCCTTCGCAAGGCCATAGCTCTGAAAAGACCAGCTGTGGACGCGGAGAACATAAGGCGAATCGACGAAGCCGCGGCAGAATTCAAACGGAGACCGGGCACGGTACCGCCACAGATTCCTGTATCGGCGCTTCAGCCCAGGCCCCCGCAAATTACTGCGTTTTGGGTGGTGCCCCACAACGACCTTGTGGAGCCCAACAGTGCGATTCTGATCGGTGGCCTAAACTTCACCAATCAGCCAAAACGCAATCAGCCAGGAAAGGTTCATTTGAGCTACTCAGACCCGCCTCCTGAATTGAGCAGGCAAGTCAAGACCTACAATGTGGAGATGCTGCCACTCAAAGAGACCTGGCCGGACAGCTGGACCGAAACACTGATTTTCGTCCGCGTGCCTAATACGCTACCGGGCGAGCGTTTTTACACCGACAGACCCGGGAAGGTCGTGATAACGTTTGCCGATGGAGTGTCCATTGCGAGGCATGTGACCGTCAGCGGCGGCAATCCCGTCATCACGTCAGTGACGACGAGTAGCGGTGATGTTCAAGGTTGTTGTCAAACCGTTATTCGCGAAGAGTGGAAAAGGCTGCAAGGAACAACCAGCTATGTCTTGTGGCCGGTCGAGGTCCAACAGCCTGAGGCCACAGACACAGTCTATGGCCGCGACCGACATTGGGTTCAGCCGGGCGACACCGTCACCATCATCGGCCGGTTTTTCGGCGATACGCCCGGGAAGGCGCACCTCACTTTATCAACGGGAATCGGCGCCCGCATGACTGTGCAGTTGGCCACCGTCAAGCCTGAAGATTGGTCGGATACGAAAATTACGTTGCGGGCGGAGGACTTCCCGATCTCAGGCTATGTCGAGATGCAAAAGGCGACGCTTGTTCTCCAAACCGCTTCGGGGCGTGAACTAGCCTACAATCAATTTGCCTTCGGTCCGGATTACGAGGTCAAGCGTGTTTCCGGGATTCAGTGGCTCGAGAAAAGCCAGAAACAATACGCCCAGGTGACGCCGAACGGTACGGCCATGCTCGTTACCCACAAGCCGGACTGCGGCGGTCGGTCGGACTCTGGCGAAAAGGGGTGGGATCGATTCTTTGCCGATGTTCCATTCCCCACCGACGTAAAGGTCGTGCGTTTCGATTTCCAGCAAATCGACCCCGAAAATCCCTATGGCGATTTTGATTTCTTCTGCGACATGATGGGTGATCTGGCGGACGAATTGCTAGATTACGGTCCGGCTGGCCTCATCACGTATGGTGTCAAGAAGGGCCTTGAGGCGATCGGACTCGCCGGAGAAGGTGGGTATCATGCCTGTGTGGCGGCCGAGCCGGGCGGGATGACCTGGGTAGGCGGCAATAAGATCATCACCGTTCATTGGGAAACGTCGTGCGAACTAGCCGAGGGCAAGCCGGTAATGTATTCCACATCGTTTGTCGTGAAGGCGCCGAAGTAGGTTTCGGAAAAGTTTTAAGTTCAACAGGGTTCGATGGTTGGCCGTGAGGGCGCGATTCGACGCTATATTAATCTCATCGCTCAATGTGCTTCTTTGCGTGCCCTTGCGGACGACCGAATGGTTCGTCGATTAACACACCGTGCGTCAGAATATGTATGGATGTCCCCAGGGTTCCGTCATGGCGGGTATTCACGTTGGCCGCAACCTGCTTTTATGTGGCCGCCTTCGCTAGACGTCATAGACCCTTGAACGGAGCAAACGTAAAGGATGACCACCCGTAATTGATCGCATGAGTAGCCCGTTCTCGAAATAGCGCCCGGCACGCTGTTCTGTTTTAACTACCATGGAATTAAATATGAAGGCATTGAGACTGCTGAAGAAGGAAATATCCAAAGAAGAGGATAATGAATCAAAAGTACGCCTTCTTCGAGAAGCATTGAGGAACCGGTATCCGGACGCAACCCTTTTTATAATCATGGGATGGGATACATTTGAGGCTAGCTGGGATCCCGAGAGTTCACCTGGGTATGTCTATAGAGCGTACTTTAGCAAAGATCGGAGTCTCCAAGAAATGAAGCGCCTTCAGCCAAAAGAAGATAACCCTGTTGCAGACCGATATTATCTCATACAGGGCACCATGCAGGAATTGACCGAAGGGAAATTAGAAGTCCGACAATTCAGTCCATGGGATGTGGAAACAAGAATATTGGGTAAACTATTCTTAGAACTCAGGAAAATTTCTTGAACCTTCTGCCCTTTGTTGAAGCCTCTTCATCCTCGGGCCCCGAACCTCGAACCCTATTCCTCTTCCCATCCCCTCGCCCGCTCCACGGCCTTCTTCCACTTTCCGTACAAATCCTCTCGCTGTCTGACGGGCATCCGGGGGCTGAATTTTTTCCGGACTTTGAAATTCCGGG
>JAFGTN010000166.1 GCA_016934075.1 Pirellulales bacterium | reverse complement strand
CTGCCCGCGAGCCCAAAGGCGCTGCCCGCGAGCCCAAAAGCGCTGCCTGCTGCCACGGGAAACCGGATTCATCTCACATAAATCCTGCCCCGACCCGCCGCAGTATGCTTTTCTCGGGATTCACCTTGGGGCTGGCCGCCCTGGGCTCGGTTTTCGGGCTTTGGGGAGCCGCTACTTTGCGATTCTTCTTCCCCAATATCATAACCGAACCACCCAACCGTTTTCGGGTAGGTTTCCCGACCGACTATGCTCCCGGCCAGGTCGAAACCCGCTTCAAGGAACAGTATGGCGTTTGGGTTGTAAATGGTACCTATAATGGCAAACAGCAGATCTATGCCCTCAGCACGGTCTGTACGCACCTTGGTTGCATAACACTTTGGCTCGACAACGAACAGAAGTTCAAATGCCCCTGCCACGGAAGCGGTTTCTATCGGGACGGCATCAACTACGAAGGCCCAGCCCCCAGACCGCTGGAACGATACGCAATACGCATTGCCGAAGACGGTCAACTCGAAGTCGACAAGAGCAAACGCTTCCAGGAAGAACTCGGCCAGTGGAACGACCCGAGTTGCTTTGTGCAAGTTTAACCTCGTAGGGTGTTGCACGCACCGGAACAAGAGACCAGCTTATGGTGCGTGCGAGCACGCACCCTACACCTGATACATCACACAACATACCTCAAAATGGCTTTTGGCAAAAAAATAATCGAATCGATACGCTCTTCGCAGCTTTGGAAGAGTGTGTTCCGGCATGCTCCGCCCTTGGATCGCCGCAATCGCATCCTGGCCGTGGTGAGCAATTTCGTACTGCATATCCATCCGGTTTCGGTTAAAAAGCACGTGATCCGTCCCGGTTTCACGTGGTACATGGGCGCCATCACTTTCTACCTCTTTCTTTTGGAAACGGTAACGGGCGTGTTGTTGATGTTCTACTATAGGCCCACCCTGCAATGGGCCTATAACGATATGCTGGCCCTGCGCGACGTGGTCTCGCTGGGCGTTTTGCGAGAGTTGCATCGCTGGGGCGCGCATGCCATGGTGATCTCCGTCTGGCTGCACATGTATCGGGTCTTTCTCACCGGCAGTTACAAAAAGCCACGCGAGTTCAACTGGGTGGTGGGCGTTTTGCTGTTGGTGATGACTTTATTATTGTCATTCACGGGTTACTTGCTGCCTTGGGACCAATTGTCGATGTGGGCAATTACAGTCGGCTCGAACATGGCACGTGCGGTGCCGTTTGTCGGATACGAAGGCCCCGGGCAACAGATCCTTTCGGTGGGCGGTATCGACATGATCACCGGCGGTTCCGACAGCCGTTTCGCTCTATTGGGCGCGCGGGTCGTGGGCGAAGAAACACTCAACCGCTTTTACATCTTGCACTGCGTGGCCATCCCACTGGTTTGCGCGTTTTTCATAGGCCTGCACTTCTGGCGAATTCGCAAAGACGGTGGCATGAGCGGCCCCAAGTAAAGACAAACATATTGCGGGTAATCTGCCTCAAGACAAATAGATCGGGAAAAATCATCTAGTTTTCACAACATTAAACGTTAATCAAATCAATGCATCTAGATCCACAAGAATTCGTTGCAGACATGGCCGGCTTTCTGGGCTGGTACTATGTGGTCGTGGCCGCCTGCAACGCCGGTGCAGTATGGTATTGCATTGCCCGTCGACGCTTCTTCTGGATGTTGGTCTGGGCGGCCGTCACCGTCGGTTTCGCCGTGGCCGCATATCAGGCCTTCGACGGTCGAGCTATTGCGCTCGATGAAGCAGTCAAAACCCAAATCGACGCGTTTATCGGTCCCGTCAGCTTCACCGTGGGCACGTTCGTGTTTCTGGTGGTTATGTACCTGGGCCGTAGCTTCTTCGTGCTGCCTGCCGTGGCCTGGGCGGGTTTGAACGCCGCGTTGTTGTTTATGGGCGTCTCTATGACCGATCCCGAGTTCGCCGCCGTGGTTACCAAGCCCGACAATGTGCCTATCGTGGCCATGGTTTTCCTCTTGGGCATTTTTACCTGGTGGGGCACTGCCCAAGCAGTAGAGAACGACCGTCGCCTTGCCCAAGGCCGCCCGCCGCTGGAAAAGGACTACGACCAGAAAGTGCTTGTCTGGCCCGACGTGGTTTACCTTGAACTGATCGGCATGATCATCGCCACCGTGGTACTGTTGGTATGGTCGCTGGCGATCCAAGCACCACTGGAAGAGCCGGCCAATCCGGTCGTTACGCCCAACCCCTCCAAGGCACCCTGGTACTTTTTGGGCTTGCAAGAGATGTTGGTTTATTTCGATGCCTCTATCGCCGGCGTAATCCTGCCCGTGTTGATGATCGTGGGCCTGATGGCCGTTCCCTACCTTGATTTCAATGAGAAGGGCGACGGCTATTACACCATCAAGCAGCGCCGCTTCGCCTATATCGTTTTCCAGTTTGGCTTCCTGCAGCTTTGGATACTGCTGATCCTCATCGGCACGTTCATGCGCGGGCCCAACTGGTGTTTCTTCGGGCTATACGAATTCCGAGATCCGCACAAGATCGTGGCCGCCTCGAACATAAAACTCTCGGAATTGTTCTGGTCGGTCGGTCTGGGGCAGAGCGTGCCGCAAGTGGCCGCCGGGGCCGGGTTCATCGTCCGCACGGCCACAATCATCTGGCGCGAAATCGCCGGGTTGACATTCCTGGGAGTATATTTTGTTGCCTTGCCGGTGCTGCTGAGCCGCACGCTACTACGTTCGTTCTACCGGCAAATGGGCGTAACGAGATACACCATTATGATTTTCATGCTACTGATGATGCTCATGCTACCGATCAAGATGGTGCTGCGTTGGACCCTGAATGTGAGTTACATCGTAAGTTTACCAGAGTATTTTGCGAATTTCTGATTGAAAAGACTACAGACCACAGACTACAGACATCAGACATCAGACTTGAGACGGAGAGTTATCAGTTATCAGTTGTCAGTTTTCAGTTATCAGCAATGAGCCGTGGGCATTGTTCATTGTTCATTGGATATTGGTCATTGTTCATTCCTGATTCTTTCCTCATTCTGATTTCGACATTCTACATCCCCCTACTTCTTGACCTTTATACATAACCAGCCACCCCATGCCTTCTTCCGAAGAAACATATTTTAATATCAAGCGGATGCACTGGTTGTTCGCCATTTCATCGTTGGCGCTTCTGGCGGTGACGGTTTGGATGTTGGCTGCCGATCATTGGCGCGAATGGAAGATCTATCAGAGCACCTACCGCGACCGGGTTGAGCCGTGGCTGACCGCGGCCCGGCTGGCGGCCGAACAAAGTCAAGATTATTTTGCCCGCGAGCAGGAACTTACAAGCACGCTGGCACAAGCAAATAGCGCTTTGGGCGAACAGGCCGTGTTGGAATCTTTTTGCAAGCAAGTCGAGGCCGATGCCAAGCGTCGCGAGGTTGAAACCCCCGATTTTGCCGGCCTTGAAGCGGCCCGCGGTGAATTTCTGGAAACACCGTCAGAACAAACCCGGCTGGCACTTCTGGCCGAGTTCAACGAGTACCTCGACGCGGCCCGATTCCGTGAACAAGATGCCCAGCGCAGGTTGCGGTTCCGCAAAGCCGATTTCGACGAAGCCCGCAGCGAGTTCGAGGCGGCCGTGGGTGACGGTGCCGAGAAACCGCGTTTAGAAAAACTGCAAGCTCGAGTCGACGAGATTAAGGCCGATGTCGACCGGTTCGAAATAGAGAGCCAGTCCGCGACCGAGCATGTTTCCGTGCTTGAGATTATCCTGAGAAAGGCCGACGAACCGGTTTTGGTTGCACAAAAGGAACTGGCCGACCACCGCGCCGGAATCGAACAGTTGCGGCGCACTCTCACCCAGCAGCATCCCAGTTTGACAAAAGACTTCTTGCGTTTGCCAGTTATCGACGCTTTCGGCCGACCGCTTGCCGTCGAACAGATCTGGCTGCCCGAGCTGACCATAGACTACAACTTCCAAGAGGTAGCCCGATTCGACCGTTGTGTCACATGCCACCAAGGGTCCTTCGAGACAAAGGCGGGCAAACCGTCAGAAGGGGCCCTCGCGGCCGAAAGTATTGCAAAGGTGAAAATCGTTCTCGGCGGCGAGGATAAAGAAGATCGAACAGAAGGAAACGAAGAGAACGAAGAGGAAGGTAATAAAACCAAATCGACAGATCTCCGTTCTACTTTGGTGGATGAATATGGAATGCATCTGGCTACGGAGGGCATGATTTGTGCCGAAGCGCCCACGGTCGGCATGATCGTCCCGCTCTCACCAGCCGCCAAATCCGATCTGGCTGTCGGCGACGTGATCCTAAGCATCAACGGCAAACCAGTTGAAAGCCGCGCTGATGCGGAAAGAATCTTACTGGCTTTAGCGACCGGCGAAACAGAAGAAACAAACAAAAGCGATTCTTCGTTATCTCCGTTGCCTTCTGTTGAAGAAAATGATAAAGATAATGAACCGCAAAACATAGTTGTCGAATTGGAGGTCCGTCGGGGGCTGAAGCATCCCTATCAGTCGCATCCGCGCATGAATCTTTTTGTGAGTTCCATGAGTCCGCACCCGGGCGAGGAATTCGGATGTACGATATGCCACGACGGCCAGGGTAGCGCCACCACGTTCAAGTTCGCCTCGCACTCGCCCAACGATCCGGAGCAGCGGCGACGTTGGAAGAAAGAGCATGACTGGTTTTTCAACCAACACTGGGATTTCCCCATGCTGCCCAAGCGTTTTTCCGAGAGCCGCTGCCTCAAATGCCACCACGACGTGTCCGACCTGGAGCCCAGCGAGCGTTTCCGGCAGCCGCCGGCACCAAAACTCATGGCCGGCTATCACCTCGTCCGCGAAAACGGTTGTTTTTGCTGTCATGAAATCAAAGGCGTCTCGACCTCGGGCCGTTCTATCGGGCCCGACATGCGTCTGGAATCTGGCTATTGCGAGGCCGCCTTGCAGTTGCAAACCGACCCGGCCTTGGATGACAAGCAACGTAAGCTGGCCGCCACCGTTGTTGCCCGGCCAGAGGAACAGGCCGCGCGGCAGACATTGGTCGAATCGTTCAACCAGGAGCAAAGGGGCAAGCTGAACCGCCATTCGCAGGCATTGCTGGACTTACTGGGCTGCTGCGACCCGGCGCCCGGCACGATGCGTAAAGTCGGACCCAGCCTGCGCGGCGTGGCCGATCGGCTCGACACGACTTATATCCAGGATTGGACCGCCAATTCCACACGCTTCAAACCGTCCACTCGCATGCCTCATTTCTTCGGCCTGCACGATCATCTCGACGGCCGTCGGCTGGAAGAAGCCCGGCGATTCGAGACCGTGGAATTGGCCGCTGTCGCGCGTTGGCTGCTGGACGCTTCTCAAAATGTCGAACCGGCTCCGCTGCCGTCGCAAGTTACCGAAGCGGCTTCAGCCGAACGTGGCAAGGCGCTCTTCGAGATCCAGGGTTGCCTGGCATGTCATAAACACGCCGATTTTCCCCAATCGCAAGGAACCCAGGGACCTGACCTGACGGGCCTGGGTACAAAATACATCGGTAAAAAGGCGGCCGCATGGTTGGTCGATTGGATTCGTGATCCCGCACGACACGCGCCGCGAACCGTGATGCCCAACGCCATGCTCGAACCGGTTCAACTGCCGGTCGGCAAGGAGAAAAATGACGCCAAGCCCCGCTACAGCTACCCGCCCGCCGACATCGCGGCCTATCTGCTATCGAGCAGCGGCCCCAAACCGGAACGACCACCGGCGGTTGTCGAAAATGACCTCGATGAACTGGCATTACAACACCTTTCCAAAACCTTCCCACGCGCACAGGCCGAACGCTTCCTGGCCGAGGGCATACCAGAGGCTATGGCCGCGAGCATCCAGGACGACGCCGTCGAACTGTTAGGCAAGGTCTCGAATGAGAAGAAGCTCCGTTATGTGGGACGTCGCACCATCGCTAAACGTGGTTGCTATGCCTGTCACGACATACCCACCTTCGAGCTGGCGCAGCCCATCGGTCCCCAGCTTTCCGATTGGGGCCGCAAGCAGGAATCGCTGCTGGCCTTCGGGCAGGTTCATCGTTTCAACGTCCTCAACAAACCGGAAACCGCTGACAACGATAGCGATAGAGAAGCTGAAAAAGATACCGACCAGGAATTCTACAAAGAGGCCCTGCGCGCGCACCGCCGCGAGGGATTCCTCTGGCAAAAACTGCGGGCACCACGCAGCTTCGATTACAAAATAGCGGACAACAAGGACTACAACGAACAATTGACCATGGGCCGCTTCGGATTTTCTCCACAAGAATCCGAGGCCATCGCGACTTTCATACTCGGCTTGGTAGCCGAACCGCCGGCCCAAAAGTATGTGTATAGCCCAAAGGGGCGACGTCGTGCTATCGTCGAAGGCCGGAAGATTATCGATAAATATGCCTGCGCATCCTGCCATGCCATGGAAATGGAACGCTGGAAAATCCGTTTCGATCCCAAGTTTTTCGAACCGCCCGAGGCGTCCGAAGGTGACTATGATTTCCTGGCCCCGCGGATTTTGTTACGCCAAATCGACGAATCGAAGACCATCGACCGCCGCGGACTGGTCACGGCCGAGTTGGTGGGCATGCCGGTGGTGGGCGACGATGGCAAACCGGCAGAACTCGAAGGCGATGAGGAAGACGAGGACGGCGAGCCGTTGCCTATGCGGGCCTTCTCGCTCTGGGAACCGGCCGTCATCAACGGCGAAGAATGCCGCGTGGGCGGCGCCGATGTGCTGGTCTACGACCATCAGATTCTCGAGCGGCAACCTCCGCTTGGCGGCGAATTTGCCAGATTGCTATACCCGGTCGCCTTTAGCCAGGCCCGCGCGGCCGGCGCCAACGTGGCCGGCATGGAGGCCTGGGGCTGGGGCCCGCCGCCGTTGGCCAACGAAGGCGAAGTCGTACAGCCTGCCTGGTTGCATGACTACCTGCTCAATCCCACGCAAATTCGTCCGGCGGCCGTGCTACGCATGCCCAAGTACAACATGTCGGCCGACGAGGCCGGTAAGCTGGTCGACTATTTTGCCGCCAAGTCTAAAGTGCCGTATCCGTATGCCTCGTCCGCCCCGGGCAGCGCGACGTCGGATCTTGCTGAAAAAGAGAAGCAGCATCCCAAGCGACTTGACAATGCCATGCGGATCGTGACCGACCGCAAAACCTACTGTGCCAAGTGCCACCTGGTGGGCGATTTCAATCCCGGCGGCGAAACAAAAACCACCCTGGCACCCAACCTTGACGAAGTCGGACGCCGGATACTTCCCGATTACATACGTCGTTGGCTGGCTAATCCCAAGGCGGCCGTGCCCTACACGGGCATGCCCGTCAACTTTCCGCCCGAAGGCAATCCGCTCGGCCAGGATCTCTTCAAAGGCAGCAGTCTGGAACAACTCGATGCCGTCACCGACCTCTTGATAAACTACGACCGGCAAATGTCGCAAAAGACCTCGATACGGACGATGATCGAGGAAACCGAGAAGGCGGAAGCTCGAAAGAAGGCCGAAGCCGAGAAAAAGTCAGCCGAAAAGAAGGCAGAGGCCGGGAAGAAGAAATAGGCCAAAAAAATTGAATGTCGAAATCAGGAATGAAGAAAGAATGAAGAATGTCGAAGTAAGAATGCCGAAATATGTCTCTAAATCGTAATGGCGTCGGAATTTTTGACATTTACTCATTCTTAATTCTTTCCTCATTCCGGCTTCGACATTCCCACCAACCCCTTAATATATTACAATCACGGAATCGGCACACCTGTTACACCCAAAGGAGTCTATCCAGATGGCCATGAAATTAAATAGACGAGATTTTGCCAAAAAAACCTTGGCTACGGCGGGAGTCGCCGCTGCCGGATTATATATTCCCTCCGTGCTTGAGGCGGCCGGAAAAGATGAATGGGCCGATTTGACGGGCCGCTTCGTTGTCGAAGGCACACCGCCCGAGCCCGCCAAGCTCAAAGTCGACAAAGACGTCGAGTGCTGTGGGAAATTCGATCTCCGTGACGAGTCGTTGACCATCGGCAAGGACGGTGGTCTGGCTAACGTCTACGTTTACCTCCGCACGAAAACGCGTGAAAAGGTCGATATCTGCCCCGAGTTGGCCAAATCCGTGCCGAAACATGTGGTACTCGACAACCGCGATTGCATTTTCAAGCCCCATTGCATGTCGATCTGGACCGACAAGCAAGAGCTTTCGATCGTCAACTCCGATCCCGTGGCACAGAACGTGGCCTTTTCGCCACTAGGCGGCAAACCGGCTAACATTGTATTACCTGCCCCACCCGACAAGGCTTCCAAAGCCACTTGGACGTTTAAGAAGAAACAACGCCTGCCGGTAACCATCGCCTGCAATTATCATCCCTGGGAAGTCGCCTACATACTTCCATTGGATCATCCATACTGTGCGATCTCGAAAGACGACGGAACTTTTACCATCCCCAAACTGCCCGTCGGCAAAAACTTGGAGTTCCAAGTCTGGCAAGAGCGCATCGGCTACCTGGCCACCGACGACTGGAAACTTGGCCGCATAAAGATCAAAATCAAGCCCGGCAAAAACGACCTGGGCACCATCAAGCTGCAACTCGACAAATTCCCCAAGAATGATAACAAGTAGAAGGGATGGTATTCAACACGGAGGGATGGAGACACGGAGAAGTATTAATTTGCAGACTAATTCGACTTGTTGATTTACTGAAATTCAAATAACACGTCACCGCGTAGATGCCACTGCTGGCTTGTCCAGCAGTGTTTTTCCAGAAAATGCGCCCCCCACTGCTGGACAAGCCAGCAGTGGCATCCATTTTAAAATACGTTCTAAAAATTCCCCAAACGATCATGAAGAAATGTGTCGGGCAGCCAATTTCAACAATCAAAACCACGGCGATACCTCCTCCGTGTCTCCGTATCTCCGTGGTGCTCTCCCTTTCCTTACTCCTCTCCCTCACCTCCCCTCTCCATGCCAAGCCCGACATTGACGAGGCCGATAATAGCGTGGCCGCCGCTTTTGGGCGTGCCGATGCCTGCCTGGCCGACCGACAATACGACGAAGCCGTGGAGATACTCCGCGGTATCATGGAAGAATCTTCCGGGCGGCTGTGGCCGATTACTCCCTGGCGATACATTACCGTGCGCGACTATTGCCAGATGCGGCTGGCTGCTTTGCCGGCCGACGCGCTGGCACTTTACCGCGGACGCGTCGATCCGTTGGCCGAAAGCTGGTACAAGGAAGGCGTGGCCCGACGCGATCGCGATAAACTTTTGCTGGTCGTGCGTCGTGGCTTCGCCAGCCGCTGGGGCGACGACGCGCTGATGGCCTTAGGCGAAATGGCCCTGGAAGAGGCCGACTATGCCACGGCGCGCGGATACTGGGAAAAGATTCTGCCGCTTGAGAAGAAACAAAACGCTCCCGGCGATGCGACCGGAAAAACAACTGCTAAAACCGCGAGCACCTGGTTGTCCTACCCCGATACCGACATCGATCCGGCTGCCGTCCGTGCCAGGCTTGTTCTGACGTCCATTCTCGAAGGTTCACAGCGGCGGGCCGAAGGCGAACTGATCCAATTCACTCGCCTGCACCCCGACGCCCGAGGCCGTTTTGGCGGTCGCGAAACCAACTATGCCCAGGCCCTCGAACGTCTCCTGGCTGAAAGCCGCCAGTGGCCAGCCCTGCCGACCAGTCCCGACTGGCCGACGTTCGCCGGCTCGCAATGGCGGAACAAGATTGCCAACTCCGAAGCCGATCCTGCCGGGCCCGCTTGG
>JAFGTN010000165.1 GCA_016934075.1 Pirellulales bacterium | reverse complement strand
CCCGGATTATCTGCCAGAACATTCCCCAAAAAGCCGGTGTAGCCGCCTAAAACCACCGGCACGTCAGCGGCCGTATAGGTTCCCGGAGGCTCGTGGCCGGACGTGGGCGGGGTGTCAGTCCCAACAATGAATTGCAGCTTGGATACTTCATCAGTCCCATCGTTGTTGTGATCGGCGATGCCGAGTCCCGAGATGCGAACGTGGCCGGTGTCGATCACCTCAATCTGCATGGTCCAATCGCAAACATCATTCATGAGGGGGGGGGTAGTAGGCTGAGAACTGTAGGGCTCATCAATAGCCAAACGGATAATCGCCTGAGAACCAGGATTTCCGGCTGCGATGGGACTACCAATGTTTTTGACGGCATATAGCGCGCAGTAGCGCCACGAAGGCGAGTTCATCATCAGGTATCCGTCAGCGTACCCGTAACCGGGCTGACCCGAGGTTTCGGCTTCCCCCATAAAACCGATCAAGCCCTCGTCAGTTACCGAGGTGAGTGAGTGGTCGCCGTTCAAGAGTCCATGGACAGTGAGCGAACCGGCATAGGCAATCTGGCCAAAACTCGAGTTGCTCAGAAGCCCGTACACGCTATACGGTGGGATATACGGATAGGAAGTCGCGGAATCCACGTTGCACGTGCCGCCAAAGCCGACAGTGTATTGTGTCGCGTTCCAAGCTTGCCCGCCTGGGGTCCAGCCTTCTGTGTGATTGGCTTCGTCCTGGAACACCCAGTAGTTATCCGGGGCCGCGTTGTCAAACGAGTCCTGGTAAGTACCAGTAGCGCCCACAGCCACCACCGGACAGGCCATCACAACGATGACCAGAAGTGAAACTAGTTTCTGCATAATTCATTCTCCTCAAGATAAGTTAAAATGATAATGGTGCCAAACATCTCGGTTATCTGATCCAATCGCACATATCGAATAGCATGATGTGGAAAGTCATGAATCATATACGTCAGTATAATTCCGATTCAGGCTCGCTCACAAGCTCACGACACCTTGCTTCTGGTTTCAACCTCTTTGAATGACAGCAAACAATGCTTTGCCACCCGGAAATCGCAACGTTGTATATTGCATCAGTAAACAGAACAAACAGTCAATACATCCATTTCCAGTGTAGTAAGTCCTACAATTAATGCAAGCAAAATCCCTGGAATCCTTTGCTTTTTGAGTGTTTTGCCGCTTATCAAGGGGATTTTCACGCGGACTCACATGAGTCCATGACCGACACCCTTTCAAGCGGCAGTGAAGTTGCACGTGGACTCACTTGAGTCCGTGACAACACCTTTTAATACGGCCGCGAAGTTGACCTCGACTGCTGGCTAGCTAAAACCAACACGATTACCGTCGCCCCGGAAACCGTTGCCGAAGAAGAAGCCGAGGGGGAAGAACGGCAAGGGCAAGGCAATCTTAGGATCGGCACGGGCCGGAATTCAGTAAGTCAACTACTTCCGCCTCTTTCCCCCGTATCCTTTAATGTTCCAAAGAATCCTTGCCGTCAGTCAACCAATCAAGCGAAAAACTTTTGCAAGCTATTCTGGAGCAACCTACCGATTCGAATAAACATGCGATAGTACCATCGGGCATGACTGTCAGGCAGCAGTAGCCGAAATAGTCCTTGCAAATCACCTTGGCGACGGGCCAGGTCTTCGCCTCGTTGTAACTGACACGCACCGTGCCCGTGTGTCGCCCTTGCTTGGTACCTGGTCCGCAATATAGAATCCGACTCTTACCCCCGACCTTGTCCGCCCAACTGTATCGTAGCATGCTGGCTTGACAGCACGGATCGGGCAACTCGGGAATATCGAACAGCGGCGACCAGGTCTTGCCGCCATCCTTGCTGGTAGCGCCTAACCGGCAGCCCTTCTTCGGATC
The DNA here is from genome assembly GCA_016934075.1 of Pirellulales bacterium. Classification (GTDB taxonomy): domain Bacteria; phylum Planctomycetota; class Planctomycetia; order Pirellulales; family Thermoguttaceae; genus JAFGTN01. Next base: position 4,062 of record JAFGTN010000165.1, on the reverse strand, counting down.
ATCACTTCGCATGTTCAACAGCAAAGTGCCGTCGGTCAGTTCCACCACTTGTGTCTCGTTGACACCGGGACCGGCCTCATTATTGCTTAGTTGCCAGGTCTTGCCATGATCGTCGCTATAAATAGAGAAATTCCAACAGGTTCCCCATCCTGGTCCATCAGGTCGGTTTTCAAAACAAGGAATAACAATCCGCCCGGATCGCATCTGAAGGCCCAGGCCTGGACCGTGACCTGCTTCTGTCCACTCAGGTTTTTTAGTCGTGGCCGTAATGTCAAGCGGCGTGGACCAGGTCACGCCTTCGTCGTTGCTGGTTGTGATCCAGGTAGTTACGGAATCGCGCCCCAATCCGGGAACTCTCTTGAATTCCCCAAGTTTTTTACCTTTGGGCATTTCAGGCCAACGATCGTAAACTAAGATGACTTTTCCGCTTGTACGCTCGATCACCGCGGTTGGATCCATGACTGCTTCGGGCAAGGCTTTGACAATTACCTGCATCGGCAACCAAGTCTTGCCACCATCGAGACTCCGCTTCAGCACCATATCGGTCGGGCTTTGGTCGCCACCGCGACGCCCCTCACAGAATGCCAGCAGCGTACCCTTGGGAGTGCAGATCAGAGAAGGGATTCGATACGCGTTATAGCCATCTCCATTGACAAATACATCCACTCTCACCGGCTCGGCCCCAACACCGGGCATCGTGAGCATGCTTAATGCAACAAGAAATACCGTTTCCAATACAACTCGACGTATGCGTGTAGCGACCATTTTGCACCTCCTCCGTAGATAATATTGCCGATTTTCTCACAGAACGTGTTTTGGAGTATAGATGGACTATAGTCAATTCCAAAACGTTTTATCAGTCTTTCATCTCGATGTCGAACTCGTTTACTCCAGTTTTGACATCGAGCGACAACCCACTGGTTCGGGCGTCGGTGTAACGTTCGGGAACCAGACTATTGCCTTGCGTGAGACCTTCCATTCGAGCTCTCATCATCGGTTCCGGGCCGCTGGCGACTGGTTTGGGCTTTTCGCGGTGATCGATGGTAACCATTGTCTGGCCGATTGCCGCTTCTACCGAGTAGGTGCCGTCCGGTTGAATCTGGGCCACGGCGGATGGACCTTCAACGTTGGCAAATATGATTCTGCCGGCAATTGCAGGCTGGCCATTGAGGGTTACCTTGCCCGAAACGTTCGCCATTTCACGCCCGGAACTGCCGCAGCCCGATAAAAACAAACTGCAAGCACAAAGCATCGCCAGCCATGCGAAGGTCGGACGAAGCGCTTCTCGCAACATGTATTGCTCCTCAGAAATCCTGGACCGTGTTACCATCGGCCCGGTCGGCGAGATTCTTGAAAACCAGCAGATTGATCGAATCTTCCAGAAAATCGACCGATCCGTCGGCCAATAGTACGTGTATACCGCCCGGATGCGCGCTCTTCAGCGATGCTTCGGTGATTGTGTTCCAAGTGGCAGGTTCCGACCAGGAATAGGCGTAATAGGCTCGACTGTTGGGCGGGTGTGAAATTGTTTTGGGGCCGTAGCTGTAGTAGTGTGAGGTGCCAGTTCTTGCGAATCCCATGGCCCACGGATGCGTGACATCCTGGTGGCTGCGATACGGACTCCAGTTCTGTCCCGGGGCAGCATCCGAGTATTCACCGAAAGAGATCGTATTTGAAGTTCCGTCAGTCACATCGCGGATGCGTACTACACCATTGAGAATATGGCAACCACCTACCGACCAGATGTTGTTCGTGTTGTGCGCGTAGGGCGCCGGAAAATTATCGGAACCCATGATCGGCTCATACTCCGCAATACCTTGGCAATTCAAATACGGATAGGTCCCGCTGCCGCATCCACCGTCATAGTTCGTCGTATCGGCATGCGCCGATGAGGGGCATTTGTAGGCCGGGATGATTTTGGACACTCCCTCGTGATGCTTCATGTCTAGCGGAACTTTGTACTCGAATGTCAACCCGATGTCGAAGTTGAGCATGTTGTATACGTTGTCCTGCTCCAGATATCTCAAAAGAACCAGTTGTGTCGAAACGGCCTTCCCCACGTCATTGTCGCCCGAGACGATGTGCGATGGGGGAAACTCCCTGAAGCTGGCGTGGTATGCGTGGACCGCCAGGCCTATCTGTTTGAGATTGTTGCTGCATTGGGCCCTTCGTGCGGCTTCACGCGCCGCCTGCACAGCCGGTAGCAGCAGGGCAATTAAGATGCCGATAATCGCAATCACAACCAGCAATTCCACCAACGTAAAACCGCCGCGCGATTCTGCCTTCCTTCGTATCAACACGAGAAGTGACATGATATTTATGTTTTTAGCACCATAATACCACCAAGTCAATCTCCCCCCAGAAAAATGGAGTAGTGCTAAGCTGATGGTCTTTCATCTTTTCTCTGCGAGTAAAAGGTTCCGACAGATTTTCACCTCTTTCGCCTTGTGTCCCTAAGTAATGAAATCACTTTTCCCTCGTATATCACTATTTACCGTCCCTCGCCCACGTCTTCTCGATTTCTTCCAGTGTCTTGCCTTTCGTCTCGGGTACGAATCCGCCTACTACTATCAGCATCACCACGCACATGGCGGCGTATGTCCAGAATGTACCGGCTTCGCCGATATGCTTGAACATCCATGGCACGGTTTGCGAAAGTGTGAAACAGGCTACCCAAAGAGAAAAAATGGCGACGGACATAGCACGGCCACGCGTGCGCGTGGGGAAGAATTCGGAAAGCACGACCCACACTACCGGCCCCATGGCAAAACCGAAAGAAGCTACATAAGTGTAGATTAAAATCACCAGCCACCATGACGGCATGTGCCAGTAGAAGGCCGCCCCTAATAATAACAGCGAGATGCCCATGGCGATCGACGTGCACAACAAAAGCGGTTTGCGGCCCAAGCGATCTACCATATAGATCGAGATCAATGTAAACAAAAGGTTGACAATTTGAACACCGGTGGTCAACAACAATGAAACCGATACCGAGACATCCGCCCGTTTAAATATTTCGGGCGCGTAATACATGATTGCGTTAATCCCGGTTAGCTGCTGCAGAATTGCCAGTAGCACGGCGATCACCAGCGCCTTTCGAATACCCGGTCGCAAGAGTTCGCGGAATCGTGCTCCTGCATGCGAGATGGCTTCCTCGATTTCCAGCATCTGCTCTTGCGCCCGCTTTCTCCCGCCGATGCGAGTCAAAATGCCCATCGCCTCGTTCCTGCGGCCCTGCTTGGTAAGCCAGCGGGGACTCTCCGGCACGAAGAACAGGGCTGCCAGAAAGACTATCGCCGGCAAGGTCTCGGAAGCCAGCATCCAACGCCACCCCGTCTGCACGTTCCACTCTTGGTTTTCCGAAGCAATCATCCAGTTTACACTGCAAACAATTAAAAAACCGACTATGATGGTGACCTGGTTGAGAGACACCAGCCGTCCGCGGATATTGGCCGGCGATACTTCGGCGATATATAGCGGCGAAAGGATAGACGCCATGCCCACACCCATTCCACCGATGAACCGGGCGATCACGAATTCGGTAAGGTTGCGGGGAAGGGCCGAAGCAATCGCCGAAACGGCAAACAGCATAGCTGCAAGAATGAGCATTTTCTTACGTCCGAAACGGTCGCTGAGCGTGCCTGCCAGCGAAGCCCCGACCATGCAACCGATCAACACATTGGAAACGGCCCAGCCTTGCATAACCTCGTCGAGGGCGAATCGATCGGTCAAAAAGCCGATCACGCCCGAGATCACGCCCGTATCGTACCCGAAAAGCAGACCACCCAAAGCTGCAATCGCCGCCAAACCGCAAACATAAGCCGTGCTGCCGTTGTCGGAAACACCCGACGGACCAAGGTCTTGTGGATTATTAATCACGTTTATCTCACTTCGTTAAAGTGTATGACAGAACTGGACTTTTGCAAAATTGCGAGTCAAGGGCACATGTAAAAGAAAGCTTTGCGAAGCGAAGGTTTTTTTTACATTGTCTTGACAGACACTAATTCATTGACAGATAACAAGTTAACATCTCTGCATCGTTTAGATATAATTTGCCGGCTG
>JAFGTN010000164.1 GCA_016934075.1 Pirellulales bacterium | reverse complement strand
GTGTCAGTCAAGACAATGTAAAAGAAACCTTCGCTTCGCAAAGCTTTCTTTTACATGTGCCCTTGACTCGCAATTTTACAAAAGTCCTGTCCAAAAAAGTTCCTCCATATAGTGAAGCAAAATGAGCGATATTCGTAGTCTAATTGGTCGAGAAGCGGATATTCCCCGCGTTGTCCGAGCGATTCGGATTTGTGCCGAAGAAATCGACGTTTCGGCGGCAGGCGGGTATCACATTACCTGCAGCGACGAATCGGAGTGGGAATCCGCGGAGCTTTTCGACCGGCTTTTTGCACAGCAGGTGCTACCGCGGTTGAAGATGGACCGCGCGGCCGTTTTCCGCACCATGAACCTGGGCGGGCGCTACGAAACCGGCGCGATACACATTGCCGAAGAGCATTTCGCCACCTTTGCATCGCGACAGTCGGCCAAAGTTATGGTCGTGAAAGTCAACTCGCACGTGGGCCTCATTCGCCGCGAAGGTCGTTTTCTCTACGGCACACTCAAACGATACGGCAACGATTCGGCCTGTTGCGGAGCCTTGGTGTCGCTCAACTCGGGCAGTGATCTTCAGGCGGTTGCCGAGTTGGCCGAACAATTCTCCGCCGACGGTCACGATCGTCTGTCCGAGCTGCAAGACGAGGAATTGATTTCACCCGATTATCGCGCGTTGCTGACGGCCGTGGTAAACGCACGTCTGCAAGCCGACCGAGTGTTGGAAGACATCCGCACGAAAATGCCCGAATCGCCCACCGTGTTTCTAATCATCCCCTGCGTAACCATCAACCGCAACGAGCCCGACAACGAACTGGTGGTGGGCGAATACGGTGTGGACGCCACCGGCTCGGAGTTGAACGTAAAGTACCACGGCCTGGGCTCCAATCCGCTGGAGTATCGCATTGAGATAGATCGGGGTTTGCTGAAAATCACCGACGATCAGTATGCATGATCCCGCGGCAAGGTCGGTGTGTGTCATCGACACATGGCCGCAAATCGGTAAGAATTCCCGTAACGCCTGGGCAATCTAGGTGGTATCTTCTGGTCTACTTGAGTTTCGCGAATCTATAGCGGTTATCAGTTGTAGTATCTCGCACGTCGACTGTAACGCGAAAATCGTTTTTGATGCTCTCCTAATATAGCGCATCGTTCCGGATAGTCGAATCAAAACGCGTGCAACAAAAAAATGCGTTTTTTCGGATGGAGAATCCGGCGGCGTGGGCAAAAAATGCAGGATGAACTGATTGTACGAGATAGTTGTGTTGGGTAACGGATTTACTCAACACCGCGATAAACACATTTTGTACAAGGGAATCTTTACGGTCCCGTCTAACCGTGGGGCAAGGAAGAGGAGAGAGTTATGCAAGGACGTAGCTATCTATGGATATCCGGCGGATTAGCACTTTTGGCGGTTTTGGCCGTGGCGAACGTGGCCTCTGCCCAGATGATGCCGGACTTGGGCTACCAACAAATGGCGGCCGCCGAATATCCATCGGCAACGGCTGTGAGTTACAAAGGAACCGACGACCTGGCCAGGGAAGTGGCCGAGTTGCGTGAATGGAAAGAAAGTGTAGAAAAGAAAGAGGCCGAGGCCAAGAAGAAGGCCGCCGGCGCTCCCACGGTCCAGGTCGGTGGACGAATCTACGTCGATACGGCCATGTTCAATCAAAACGGCAACAGCATCGCGCAAGTAGGCGACGCCGACAATGGTTCGGAGTTCCGCACAACTCGTATCTTCGTCAAGGGTAAAGCCTTCCACGTTGTCGACTACAAGTTGCAGTTCGACATATCAGGCAACACCACGGTAGACTCCGAAGGCATTTTCAACAACAAACGTATCGGCCAAGTCGTTTACAAAGATGTTTACATGAGCATCAATGAATTGCCGTTTTTGGGACATCTCCGGCTGGGACATTTCAAAGAGCCCTTCTCCATCGAACAGCTCACCAGCAGCAGGTTCATCACCTTCATGGAACGATCCCTGGGTGATGAGGGCATATTCGTTCCAGGTCGTAACATGGGAGTAATGGCATTTGATTGGTCGGAAGACGAAAACATGACATGGGCCATAGGCGGTTTCGTCAACGAAATACCAGATAATCCACCGCTATACCACAACGACCACGGACAGGCCGCGGTTACCATGCGGTTGACCTGGCTGCCCTGGTACGATGAAGCCACCAACGGCCGCGGTCTATTACATCTTGGAGCGGGCTACAGCTATCGGAGCACAAGGCCAAATCTATTACGATTGCGATCGCATCCCGAATCGCATTTGGCCCCTTACGTGCTGGACACTGGCCTTCTACTCGATACGCCCAATTATCAACTCTACAACGCCGAGGCGGCTTATGTCTACGGTCCTTTCAGCGCCCAGGCGGAGTATTTTGGCATTGCCCTGAACCGCATCGACGGACGCATCAACGAGAACTTCAATGGTTGCTACTTGAACCTGAGCTATTTTCTCACGGGAGAGAACCGCGTGTATGACCGCCACATCGGATCATTCACTCGTGTCAAGCCGTTCGGGAACTTCTTCCGTGTGCGCGATGAAAACTGTTGTATACAGACGGGGATCGGCGCTTGGGAAATCGCTTACCGCTTTTCTCACGGCAACCTTATCGGTGAAGTAGTCAACGGTGGCCGCACCAACGATCACACCGTCGGCCTGAACTGGTATCTCAACCCGTACATGAGGATGATGTTCAATTATATTCATTCGACGACCGACGACGCGGCCGCGATGAACGGGAATATCGACATCTTCCAGATGCGAGCCCAGATCGATTTCTAACATTAAAAACAATTACTGAGCGTGTGTCTCGATACACGCCTTAAATGGAGAAAACGCATGAGAGTTATTTTGTTATCCGTCGCGGCCGGCATATTGCTTACCGGTACCGCGATAGGCGGCGATTGCTGCGAGAAGGGCTGCGGTTCCTGCTGTAGTACGACTTGCAAGATCGTTTGCGAGATGAAAAAAGTCGAAAAGACCGTTTGGGCAGTCGAGTGCGAACAGATTTGCGTTACCGAGCCGAATTGTTGCAAATCATGTTGCGGCTGCAAATCCTGCGGTGTCAACGGTTGCTGCGCGGAAGGCTGCCGCGAAGATGGATGTTGCATGGACGGCTGCCGCAATGGCAAATGTTGCTGTGATCCATGCGCGGCTTTGCGCAACCGCCCCTTGGTCAAGCCCACATGTGGCAAGGTCCATTGCCGCAAAAAGCTGATCAAAAAGACAGTTACCTGTGAAGTGCCGACCTACAAGTGCATCATAGTTCCTTGCGGCTCGGGGTGCGGCGAATGCTGCGACGATCACGAGTGCGAGGCGCCCAAGCAAGAGAAGTCGGCAATCAAAGCCGCTCCGCTGCCTCCGGCGTTAAGATCACGGGCCTAAGCTGAGACAATTCTAAGCAGCGGCGAAGATAGCTTTGGGTTGCGTCCTACCGACTGATACAATTTTATTACGAGAGCAACGCGGGCCGCGAAAAGCCAGACACATTTCGCGGCCCGCTTCTTTATCACCGGTTTCACAACCCATTTTGAGTGCAGAAAAGGCCTGCAAAAAAGCTTTTTATAGAGCCGCAAAACGGTTTCTTTATTTACGTCCCTTCTTCATAATCCGCCCGTGATAAGGACATTTATCCCAGAAATCCGTTTCGCCTTTGGCGCGCGGATCACCGGTTTCGCGCATCCAGCGATCGAGCCGCTTGCGCAGCTTGGTTTTAGTGGCGGCGTATTCGGGTTTGTCGGCGACGTTATTTTGTTGGTCGACATCGTGACGCAGGTCGTAAAGTTCCTCGGCCGGACGGCGAGCGCAGGCCAGTTTATAATAGTTGGCGATTTCCGGATCGTCACGGCGGGTGATAATCTCTCTCTTAGAAATCCCATCATCGATGTCGCCGTATGGATCTGGACGTACAACCCGATTCACGTTCGGATTGCCGGCCGGCCAGAGTTGTGGACGCAAATTGCGAATATAAAGGAAATCCCGCGTGCGAATAGCCCGGACCGGATAGCTGCGATTGCCTTCGTTGCAGAGTGTGTGTCGCTCGCGCTCGGTGAATACCTCGTCGCGTGTGGTGTCGACCATGCCGCTTTTGTCGGAAAGCAAGATTTTCAAAAGGCTGCGGCCCGTCATATCGGTGGGCACGTCGAGTCCGGCGGCATCCAGGAAAGTGGGAGCGAAATCGGTAAAGCTGACAAAATCGTCGACCACCCGACCACCCTGCACTCGTTTGGGCCAACAAATGGCCAAAGGCTCGTGCGTGCCGCCGTCGTACAGATTGGTCTTCGCGCGAGGAAACGGTATGCCGTTGTCGCCGGTCATTACAACGATCGTATTTTCCAGCTTGTCCTCGCGGCGCAACAGCTCCAGCAACTCACCCGATTCACGATCGAAACGTTGCACTTCCGCGTAGTAATCGCGGACATCCTGTCGAACATTAGGTGTGTCGGGCAGGAAGGCCGGAACTTTGATGTCCGCGAGTTTGATGCCCGTGTTCGCCTCGGTCGATTTATCGTATGGCCGATGCGGGTCGATGCTACCAAACCAGAAACAAAACGGCTTACCCTCGGGCACGGTTGCCAGGAACTGCTCGAATGTTTTGAATTGCGGTCCCGCCGGATTCCGCTTGCGACCGGTTCCATCGAGTCTTCCCGGCCCCCAACCTTTGCGCGTGCAGCCCACGCAATATCCGGCCTTTTCGAGTATTTCGGGATATGTCTTGAAGCGTGCGAGCAAGCGGCTGTGCAGGTTGGCGCCTTCGCCCAAGCGGTGAGGCATTTGGCCGGTCAGCAGCGCGCCACGCGAGGCGGTGCAGCTTGGTGTAGCCACGAATGCATTATTGAACAGCACACCCTCACGCGCCAAGCGATCGAACGTGGGAGTCTTCACGGCCTTGTCGCCATAAACGCCCGCATGCGGCCATCCCCAGTCGTCGGCGATAAGCACCAAGATGTTAGGAGGAGAGGCTTGCCGTGATTTATCATCTCGGTTGGCGGCACTTACCGATGAACACAGCGCGAGGCCGGCAATTATAAGTGCTGTCAGCCTTAATCTGTTCAGCAATAGGCTTGATAAATGAAAACGGAAAAACGAGAATTTGTTGGTTGTAAATAGCATCGAGAAATCTCCGAACAGTTTGAAATTTGTTGGTTTTCGCGGACTCACGATAAAAACATATATATAGTATCGATTACCGGCGAGCGCGAGTCAACAGGCCCAACGTCTGAGGTGTTTTTTGAGAGACCTATGCCATTGTGTGCATGCGCTATTTGTAATACTTTAGCCTCCGTGGCATAGGTGTTGATTTGTAGTCATACAAGCAGAAAACCTCAGGGTTTCAGGCAGCTCTTCCGTAGGGGGTGCATCACCGCCTCAGCCGAAATCCTGTAACATTTTGATGAGATAGGCCTTTCTATCGTAGCATGAAATACTCGCAAGCCGGCACCACCCAACCGCAAACTTGACAAACGCGGTCCGGCTATTCAAAATTGAGCATTGACAAATTAATAATCCCCGAGCCTCAACGATGAAACATCTTCAAAACTTATTAATTCTATTCGCCGTTTTTGTTCTCGTACCTTCTTCAACTCTTCCGGCCGGCGATTGGCCCCAGTATCGCGGTCCCAAACAGGACGGAATATCGACCGAAAGCTTGAAGCTCAAATGGGGGCCCAAGGGGCCGCCGCTGGTTTGGACAACTAAGACGAACACGGGATTCAGTTCATTCACAGTGTGCGAAGGGCGGGTATTCACTCAGGTCGTTCGCGACATCGACGGCCGGCCGCGCGAGGTCTGTCTGGCTTTGGACGCGGACACGGGCAAGGAACTTTGGGTCGCCGATATCGGCTTGGGCAAGGGATACTCGGGCGGCGGCCCGGGCGACGGGCCGCGATCGACGCCCACCATCAATGACGGCCTGGTCTATTTATTCTCGCCCGATATGGTGGTCTATTGCGTCGACGCCGCCACGGGCAAGCCGGTTTGGAAACGCGATTTGATCGAACAAAATAAAGGGCGGAATATTAAATGGCGGAGCGCGGCCTCGGTGGTCATCGACGGCGACCTGGTGTTTGTCGGCGGAGGCGGCCCCGGCCAATCTCTGCTGGCGCTCGACAAAAAAACGGGCCGCGTTGTCTGGAAAGCCCACGATGTACGAGTAACACATTCGACGCCCATCGTGGCCACCATCCACGGCCAAAGGCAGGTGATCTTCTTCCTGCAAAGCGGACTGCTTTCGGTGAATGCCGATAACGGTAAAAAGCTCTGGCATTTCGAATTTCCCTTTAATGTTTCCACGGCAATCACGCCCCTGGTTTGTGGCGACATCGTTTATTGTTCGGCCGGATACGGCGTGGGGGGCGCCGCTTGCAGGATCACAAAACGTGCCGGTCTCTTCAAGGCCCAGGAACTATGGTATATATCCGGCAATAAACAGGTAGCCAACCATTGGAGCACTCCGATCTACAAAGACGGCCATCTCTACGGCATCTTCTGCTTCAAGAAATTCAAAACCGGACCGCTAAAATGCGTCGAACTGACCACCGGTAAGGTCAAGTGGGAAGAGCCGGGGTTCGGACAAGGCAACGTCACGCTGGCGGGCGATCGCCTGCTGGCCCTGACCGATTACGGGGACCTGGTTCTGGTCGAGGCCACGCCGAATAAATACGAAGAATTATCACGCTTCAAAGCCCTCAATGGCAAATGCTGGTCGACCCCCACACTCAGCAACGGCAGGATCTATGTCCGCAGCACGACCGAAGGAAAGTGTTTTGAGGTGAAGTAATAGGGGCGAGTGAAAAGAAAGGTTCATCCTCGGGCGGTGCGACGTAACCGTACCGCTATTCCAAAAGCTATTACCGCTGAAAGGAAACTGAGGGCATCTGGTTCTGGGACGGCGACGACCGTGCGGTCCTCACGCGGACCACCGACGTCGTCATAGTACGGTAGTGTCCGCCCCAGCGCGCCGGTGGCAACCCAGGTATCGCTGTACAGATCGCGCTCCTGGCCCATGCCGGCCATGGACATGATTGACAGTATTGTCGGCATGGCAAGTGCAAGCGATATTCTCTTCCGAAAACAAGAGCCGGCCAAACAAATCATATGACAGCACCTTTTACATCAGCATCCCTGTCAGTATACAATTCTATGCATGTGGCACGGCTATTGCAAGTTTCAGGTTCGTCCGGGAATTTCTTACATAGTGTCGACGGATGAGAGTGCGTTTTCAGAACAAAGGGATGAGAAGCGGTTGGCTCCATTCCCTTTGTTCAAAAAACGCACTTATTGCTGTGAGCATTACGTACTACTCGGTATTTCTAAACAACAGAAAACACTAACCGCTCCAAAAATGCCCGAGTTATCGGGCATAAGAAAACGAAAACCCGGTACCATTATCCTCTTGCACGGTCTCGCTTTGGTGCTTCTTCTTCGTCGTTGCGAAGTCTCTTTAGCGTATCTCTAGGTATTGCAACAAAGATCCACACCACGGAACTGGAAGCAGATCGATGTTTTGGATGCTTATGGCTTTAAAACATGGGATTTCGTTGAATAATACATCTCTGGGGAAATGTCTCTTGACAAAGAAAGGAATCATTTGATACCCTGCCGTCTCAATTACAGCATCGTTCCCATTCTCTAATTTGGGGCTTCTAATGAAACGTCATACAATATCATCCTTGACCGGATTGATTCTACTTGTGTTACTGGGAGTCACCTTCCCTGCATCGGCTGTGGTTGTGACTTTTCCCGATGCGAATCTAGAGGCGGCTGTGAGGAATGCACTGGGCATAACAACCGATCCAATCAACGACGCGGACATGGAGACCATGAATTCTCTAGTTACCACCCGCGGAATCTCCAACATTGACGGATTGGAATATGCCACGAACCTGACAATGTTAAACCTGGTAAACAACCAGTATATCAGCGATATTTCTGCGGTTTCAGGGATGACGAATCTGACCTATTTGCACCTGGAAGAAAACAGTATCAGCAATATCTCTGCGATTTCAGGACTGACGAATCTGACCTATTTGGATTTGGATGAGAACCAGATTAGCGATCTCTCCGCAGTTTCCAGGCTGACAAATCTGAACACTCTATGCGCTGGAGATAACCAGATCAGCGACATGTCAGTGGTTTCCGGGCTGACAAATCTGAGATCGCTGAGATTGTGGAAAAACCAAATCAGCAACATCTCCGTGGTTTCCAATCTGACAAATCTGGATAGTCTGTATCTGTCTCGCAATCAGATTAACGACATATCTGCAGTTTCCGCGCTGACGAATCTATCCCTTTTATCTCTGAGTAGCAATCAGATTAACGACATATCTGCAGTTTCCGCGCTGACGAATCTATCCATTTTATCTCTGAGTAGCAATCAGATTAGCGACATATCTGCGGTTTCCGCGCTGACGGATCTGACTGAGCTGTATCTGCATAACAACCAGATCAGCGATCTCTCCGCGATTTCCGGTTTGAAGAATCTGACTGAGTTATATCTGTCTAACAACCAAATCAGTGATCTCTCCGTGGTTTCTGATATGACAAATTTGAATCGCCTGAGGTTGGCCGACAATCAAATAGAGATCATCGACCTCAATTGTGCAAACCTGCAATACTTCGATATAGCAAATAATCCTCTCAAAGAAGTCTTCCTGACGGATGTAACCCTTAGTCAAACATCCTTCGATATCCTCATGGGTGATGTGTATCCATCTTACACTGGTATCGCAGAATTGCCCGGCGTTCTGAAACTTGATATGAGTGGTGCCGACTTTGCAAACATTTCTGATCTATCGAGAATGCACACTGCTGACGACCTCGAAACGCTCTTGCTGGCTGGAACGACTAACCTTGACGGCAGTGATGTTGTCGCGTTTACAAACGAACTAGACTCTCTCGACTGGCTCAATGTAGCGGGACTCTGGGACAGCTTCGATGCTGGCTCACAAAGCTCCCTCAGTACGTGGGATGACATCGCTGGTAATACGCTCATCACTATTTTCGGTGATACCAATGGCGATGGCACGGTGGATGTGTTTGACCTGGGCATCCTGGCTACAAATTATGACGCCGGCAGTAGCTTCGGGTGGGGAGATGGCGACTTCAACGGAGATGGCATTGTTGATGTATTTGACCTGGGTATTCTGGCGAGCAATTACGGCAACGTTTCTACAGCCGTAACAAGCGTACCCGAACCAGGCACCATTATCCTCCTACTCGGTCTCGCTTCAGTGTTTCTAATTCGTCACCGCTAACTCTCTTTGACGACAGGAGAAAAGGTGCCGATAATCTTTTCCCTTCGCAAAAGACGATTGCAAATGCAGGCTGGAATCCTACACTACAAGAGGGCAATTTTTTGCCAAGGCCTGTGAGAACTGAAGACTGAAAACTGGCAACTGTTATCTCGCGCCTCACTCCTCATACCTCACACCCCACACCCCACTCTCGAATCATCAAAAATCCTGTACCTCAAATGGCCCCCATTAACCAAGTAATCACGCTTTGACAAACTGAATCTTCATGGTATGAATGTGGCAATATCCCAATGACATCCGCTATAATATGTCAAAATAGGCGGCATGCAAAAGCCGGGCAACGTTTCACGGGAGGTTTGCAATGAAATTCAAAGGCCTTGCCATATTCCTGGTGAAAACTATCCTGCCGATCACGGTTGGGATGGTTTTACTAGTGTTGATTGTTGCCTGGATGACGGGCATGTTTAACGAGAAGATCGAACCGGGTAACGAGCCTTCAAGCGCGCGACGGTTTGATCCGGCTACACAAAACACTTACGAGGTCCGCGAGGTACAGAAACAATACCTGACCGAAGCTGTTGGCACGCTCAAGTCGGCCCAGCGAACCGAAATATCATCTCGAGTGCTGGCCCCTATCGATCGCATCCTGGTCACAGCCGGTCAAACCGTGGTCGAAGGTCAGCCGCTCGTG
>JAFGTN010000163.1 GCA_016934075.1 Pirellulales bacterium | reverse complement strand
TGGAGACCAGATCAAGAAACTCTACGTTATCCAGTCCCAGATCGGCGGCCCGTTGTTCCAAGCCCGCGCGCGTGGGGCCGTCGCCCACGAGGCGGATGAGAATGTCCCGTCCGTTGGGATCATTCTGCAAAAGCGTGGCCGCGTCGATGACGGTGTCCATCGAGTTGCCCGATCCGAATCGGGTGAAGCAGGAGATCACCAGCCGCTCGTCCTTGTCGCTATCGATCGGTGGCGGCTGTGACGGCTCGGGATACAGCTCGGGATCGATGCCGTTGGGAATGTAGGCCACGCGTTCCGGCGGCACGCCGTGCAGAGCCGCGTATTTTTCGATGCCGGGCAGAACGCTGATCACCCCATGCGCATGCCGAAAGGCCAAACGCTCCAGCGCGCGAAAGTGCCAGAAGATTGGATGCCGGCGCGATATCCCACCCATCTCGATCAGCGATTGCGGCCAGATGTCGCGGATCTCGTAGACGAAGCGGCAGCCCAGGCGGTGCGAAAGCTGTCGGGCCGCCTCGACGGCATGCGGATGCGAAAGCGAACCGATTATCACGTCGGGCCGGTCGAACCCCTTGATGCAACGTGCCACGTTTCTGCGATAACTGAGCATGTTCAGCATCCGGCCCACCGAACCGCCGTATGCCCTCGTACGAACGAAACGGAAGCGTACATCGCCTTCGAACTGGTCGACGAACTTTTGCCGGCCTTCGATTTCGACCGCGGGCGCGTAAGCCTGGGCGAATGCGGCCGGAAAGATCGTCACCTCGTGACCGTCCCGAGCCAGCGTCTGGGCCATCACGGCATGACTCGTAAGCCCGCTGCCGTGGCGTAAACAGGCGTAGTGGTTAAAAATCCAGATATTCATCGGGCCACCGGCCGGCAACGCATCGGAAACGCTCACAACACGCGGGCTTGCCTGTTGATTGGTTAGTGGGAAATAGTACTTTGCCCACTATTTTAGAGCGGAAACCATTTGAAACCAAGGCCAGAATGCAATGGTTTTATACCAATTAGAACTCACGATCCGATAAAGTCTCTCCGCCGTCGGGCGTTGACAGGCACTGCCAGAGATAAAGATCGATTTCCTCGCCCACAAACCGCACGCTGCCGTCGCACAATACCAGAGTAACTCCGCCGGGATGCATACTGCGCGAAGTGTGAACGATCCAGTTTTGGCCCGAACGATACATGCAAGGCGCGACGGCGCCGGGCGATTTGTCGATGGTCCCACACCATCGCACGAGGTCGGGTGTCATGTCGTTCGGCGAATAAGTGAACATCACGACAGGTCCTTCGTCATAGATATGGGTACCGCGGATTGTTTCCTGGTCTTGCCCCACAATCAGTTCGGCCATCAAAGCCGTCGACGACATGCCATCGGAGATATCACCCAGCCTGGCACCGAAGTTCCAACCCAGGATACCGTCTATATGCGTGTTTACGTCCACCACGGGAAGCTGTGTATTCGCCGGCTTGGGACCTTCCATGCGCCCGATTCCAAAATTACCGCCATAGGACATGCGTGCAAAGGTCAGATCGGTGGGCACATATCTCCATGGCCGCTCTACCCCTGGGTCACTTGGACACTTGAAAGCAGCAGGGCTGGCCTGGCAAATGGGACCGTAAACCTTGCCCGTGGGACTGGGATTGTTTTTGTGGTGGTAATGCCCCCCGGCACCGTTTTCCTCCCAGGTAACCTGCTCGTCGAGAGATTCCTGCTCCAGATAGCTGAACAACCGAGCCACAAATGTCCACTCGGGACCTTGCCCGCCACCCGTGTTGGGGCCGTTGGTTTGCGGTCCGTAGCCTGGCGGAAAACGGTTGTGCACGGCCGCGTAGTTGTGGAAGGCCAGGCCGAGTTGTTTGACGTTGTTGGAACACTGCATCCGCCTGGCCGCCTCGCGGGCAGCCTGCACGGCCGGTAACAATAGAGCAATGAGAATGCCGATGATGGCAATCACCACAAGCAGTTCCACCAGAGTGAAAGCGGGCTTAGTGAAAGCGGGCTTAGCAAAAGCGGACTTTCTGAATTTAGAAAAGCTGGAACCGGAGGAACAGACGCGCATTGTCGACCTTCCAAACTGTCAAGCTGAACTTCTATAGCAGGCGAAAGAATATCGACCATGCCAAGGAAAAGTATCTTCACACTTCATTTGACACTATTGAGTGTCCGGGAGTCAATGGTCTTTTCCGTCAGCCGGTTTGGCTTTTTCCGTCATGTTCGATGGGTACGACTACATAGAACTGTGAACAGACTTTCCAGATTCTCACGCCTTCCGCGCGGTAACGATCATTTCAGCAAGCAGTTTTTTCTGTCGGGCCATTTCGGCCACGACGTCTTTGGGATGGTCGGTACATTCCATCAGCAACCAACCGTCGTAGTCCATGGCAACGAACAAATCCACAAGTTCCTGGAAAGGATAATTTTTATAGTCCAAGGTTCGTATGTGGCAAGTGGGCCCCATGCGGTCTTTGAGAAGGTTGAAGTTATAGCGCAGTCCCTTGCCCTCCAGATCCGGCTTGTTAGAGTTCCAGCATATCACGACGTTGGGGTTGTCGGCCACGTCCATGATCTGTTTCATTATTGGCGGCGGGCTGCACTGGCCGTGCACCTCCAGACGGATCTGCTGACCGAGGTCGCCGGCAAAACGTCCCACCTCGTTGAGCGAACGGCCGATCTGCTCAATGGTTTTTTTATGGTCCACGCCCTTATGGAAGCTGTTGGGCTTGACCTTCACACCGCTGGAACCGACGTCACGGCTGAGCCTGACGAAATCCTTGGTGGCCTCGATGGATTTCTTAAGCACGGCCGGGTCTGGATTGTCAAAATTCTCGTTGCTTCCCAGACCGACGAGTTCGGCCGGCGAGTCGTCGAAACGACGCTTGACCTCGGCGCGTTGCTTTGCCGTGAGATCCGGCTCGACGCCGTGGGCGTGCGTGGTGCGAAGCTCGACACCCAACACACCCGATGCCTCGAGATTTTTAATAATCGTCGACAGGTCCCACTCGGCTCCCCACATATAAGTCACCAGCCCCAGTTTAATCTTCGAGCCCGGCTGCCGTTCGGCGGCCCATCCCAAACTATTTGAAAACGGCCCCGCGGCCATGGCGGCCGCACTCGCGGCTATGGTTCGGCGAACAAAAT
>JAFGTN010000162.1 GCA_016934075.1 Pirellulales bacterium | reverse complement strand
CTGACCGACGCCCTGCGGCCCTGGACGATCGATTTCCACGTTGCCCAAAACGACGGCACCGTGCACGGCTCCGGCTCGCACGACAAAACGGGCCGGCACTGCCTGGCCGACGACCCCAACGGCAAGTTGGACATCCCCCGCGCCGCCGGATACTGGTTGCGCGAAAACGGCGAACCCACCAAGCGAATCCGCCACATCTGCTGGGACGGATGCATGTTCCCCAACGACGTCATGATGAAGCCCGAAACATGGAACAACATCCTAAGGGCGATGTTGGCGGTGCGGGATGAGCATGGGTGGAAGGAATGAGGAATGACGAAATCAGAATGAAGAATGAATGTCGAATGAGGAATTAAGAATGACAAAAGGGGTGGCTGATGGGCAAGGATCGGGGTTATGATTTGGAGGAGCGGACGGCTTGTTTTGGCGAGGCTGTGGTGGCGTTTGCCAGGAAACAGCCGCTTGACTCTGTAACTGAACCTCTCGTTAAACAACTTGTCAGGGCGGCAACCAGCGTCGGTGCTAACTATTGCGAAGCGGACGACGCTGGTTCCAAGAAAGAATTCCGATATCGAATCAGCATCTGCAAACGCGAATCTCGTGAGACCAAGCACTGGTTGCGGATGATCGCGGCGGCAATTCCTGAGAAAAAAGACGACCTCCGGCAACTTTGGCAGGAGGCGAAAGAATTAAACTTGATTTTTGGGGCCATTTATCGGGCAAAGCGAAAGAAACCCGACAATAATGAGGAATGTCGAAATCAGAATGAAGAATGAATGTCGAATGAAGAAATCAAGAATGACGAAGACGCAGATTCTCGTCATTCTTAATTTGACCTTCCTAATTGATTCTTCATTCTAGATTCTTAATTCCTCATTTTCCCGACCAACCTTAACCTAACAACATACCCCGGAGACCATCATGTCAAAGCCACTCAACATCGCCGTCCTAGGCTGCGGCTTCATGGGCAAGGCCCACTCTAACGCTTATTCGCAAGTTCGGCACTTCTTCGACGGCGAATATCGGCCGGTTTTGAAGGCCGTTTATGCCCGCGAGGAAGACAAGGCTAAACTGAAAGAATTCGCCGCGCGCTGGGGCTACGAATCAATGGAAACCGATTGGAAGAAGCTGATAGCCCGCGACGACATCGACCTGGTGGATGTCTGCTCACCCAACTTCCTGCACCACGATATGGTGATCGCGGCCGCCGAAGCCGGCAAGATGATCGTCTGCGAAAAGCCGCTGGCCATGAATGCCGCCGAGGGCGAGGCCATGGTCGCCGCCGTGGAAAAAGCCGGTGTGGCCAACATGGTCTCATTCAACTACCGGCGCGTGCCCGCCATCTCCTTGTTCAAGCAAATCATCGAGGAAGGCCGCGTCGGCCGCCCCTTCCACTATAGGGCGACCTACAACCAGGACTACACCATCGGCGCCGACGTGCCGCAGGGTGGTATGGCACTCTGGCGGCTCGATTCCCGCGTGGCCGGTTCGGGCGTGACCGGCGACCTCCTGGCCCACTCGATCGACTCGGCAGAATGGCTAAACGGTCCGATCCAGAAGGTAGTGGCCTACAGCGAGACGTTCATCAAGGAACGCAAGCACGCCGATACCGGCAAAGTCGAGAAGGTAGACATCGACGACGCCTGCATGTTCCTGGCCGTCTTCGAGAACGGTTCGATGGGCACCTTCGAAAGCACACGCTATGCCCGCGGCCGCAAGAACTACAGTACCATGGAAATGAACGGCGAGAATGGCGCCTTGTTCTTCGACCTGGAAGATCCGCATATCCTGCAATACTTCCGCTATGCCGATCCCGATACGGGCAAGAAGATCGAAGACCACCTGACCGGCTGGCAGCGTATCCATGTAACCAACTTCGAACACCCCTACATGAAGAACTGGTGGGTGCCCGGTTGCACGATCGGTTACGAGCACACGTTCATCAATAGCTTCGCCGACTTCCTGGCCAGCATTGAAGGCGGTCCGGCGTTCCAACCCGACATGAAAGCCGCCCTGCGCACGCAACGCGTCTGCGACGCCGTACTCAATAGTGCCAAGCAAGGCAGTTGGGTTGAGATCCCTTCATAGCAAACAGTACGGTAATACTTCAGGGTAGCCCCGATAGCTTGTTTATCGGGGCTACCCATCATCTTTAAGAATAAAAGTGAACTATTTCGCCCACGCCCTGCCCTTCCTCGACGATCCGTATTTTGCGGCCGCGACGGGCGTGCCGGATATGCTGGTGGTGGTCGACCGTTCGCTCAAGGTCCGCATCAAACACGCCAGACCTTTCGTCGATGACCACAACGAAATCACGGCTGCCGTCGCCGGCGGAATCTGCCAACACTTGCGAGACGACCGCCGCTTCCATAAATCGGCCGCCTTTGCCCAGACCACACTGGCTCTAACGCTAATATTTCGTGATGCTCTGGGCGATACGGCGGGCTTGCGGCCTCGGTTCCTGGGGCACCTGGTGACGGAACTGCTTTTGGACGCCGCACTTATAGACGAAGACCGGCAAACGCTTGAAAGATATTACGAAGTGATGGAATCTGTCGATCCGCAGGCCGTGCAATTCGCCGTAAGCCGCATAGCCCCCCGTCCGACCGAGCGATTGGCCCCCATGATTTCCGGAGTTTGTCGTGAGCGCTTCTTGTGGGATTACCTCAATAATGCGAAACTAACATTCCGTGTGAACCAGATCATGCGCCGCGTAGGACTCGAGCCGGTGCCGGAGATCTTCAAGCAGCTCTTGCCCGAGGCCCGCCATATGGTCACCCAGAGGAAGAACGAACTTCTTGAAGGGATTCCAACCAACCGAGTATTAACCGGCCTATAAATAGCCGTTGAAAGAGGTTCAGCCAACCAATAACATTTCGATAGCCAATGGAGTACAAAGATGCGTTTCGGTCTCAATCTTCTCTTGTGGACAGATACACTCAGTGACGAATTCCTGCCGATATTGGACGACCTTAAGGAAATCGGTTACGATGCGGTCGAACTGCCCGTCTTTGGACCCGACGCGGCGGCTTGTGCCAAGTGGTCCAAGTATCTCGATGGCTTGGGACTAGCTCGTACGGGAACGGTGGTGCGCGGCCCCGACGACAATCCCATCAGCTCTGATGAAAAAATCCGACGGGCCGGTATCGATGCCAACAAGAAATCGCTCGATGAATGCGCGGCGCTTGGTTGCGAGGTGATGGCCGGACCGTTGCATTCCGCCTTGGGTTGTTTTTCGGGCAAGGGTCCCACGGCCGACGAATGGCGTTGGGGAGTGGAGAGCATGCGGGAAGTGGCCGAGCACGCCGCAGAAGTCAACGTGACTTTGGGTATCGAATACCTCAACCGCTTCGAATGTTATTTTCTCAACACGGCCGCCGATGGTGCCCGCTTCGTCAGAGACGTCGATCATCCCCGCTGCCAGATGATGTTCGACACCTTCCATTCGCACATCGAGGAAAAAAGTATCCCTGACGCCATCCGTGCGCTTAAGGATTGCCTTTGCCACGTGCACATCTCCGAGAACGACCGCAGCACACCGGGCGCAGGCAACGTCCGCTGGGATCAGGTCTACGACACACTCTCCGAAATCGGTTACGACGGTACCATGGTCGTCGAGGCCTTCGGTCTGGCCCTTCCCAACCTGGTCGCCGCCACCAAGATCTGGCGCCGCATGTACAAAGACGAAAAGCAACTGGCAGCGGACGCCCTGTCATTCATGAAGAGTGAAGTGGCCAAGCGGAATTAAGCTTTCGATGTGATAATCTCATACCTGAAGAGGGCAGATACATGAATTCGTTAGACGATCCCAGCGACGAGTTGTTGGATTCGTTACGCCTCTCGTTGATTCCCGGAGTCGGTCCGCGAACGCGTCAGGCACTGCTCGAACGTTTCGGCACTTCTGGTGCCGTGCTCTCCGCCGCGCCCAGCAGCTTGCGCGAGGTTCCGGGCGTGGGGCCCAAGCTGGTCGGCAAAATAACCTCTGCCGAACAGGAAGTCGATCCGCATCGCGAGATCGAAATATGCCGCGAAAATAACATCAAAATTCTTCTGCACCCGGGGCCCAATGAATACGATTCGGCGGATGCGAGTGACTCTGATTCGCGGGTTGCGAGCAACGGCTATCCACGATTGTTGGATCGTATCGACGATCCGCCCAGCGTGCTCTTTCTGCGCGGCGAAATTCTGCCACGCGATGGACTGGCGATCGCCATTGTCGGCACCCGCCACGCCACGCGGTACGGTTTGGCCCAGGCCGAGCAACTGGCCGCCAGCCTTGCTCGAGCGGGTTTTACGATCGTAAGCGGTTTAGCGCGCGGCATCGACGCGGCCGCCCATCGCGGCGCGCTGGCGGCCGGTGGACGTACGTTGGCCGTGCTGGGCAGCGGCGTGATGAGCATCTACCCGCCCGAACACAAGGGTCTGGCCGAAGAGGTAATCGCTGGCGGCTGCGTAATAAGCGAATCGCCTCCGCTGTTCAAACCGCTCAGCGGTTCATTTCCGCAACGCAACCGCATCATTAGTGGCCTCTCGCTAGGTACCATCATAGTCGAGGCGCCAGAGCGGAGCGGTGCCCTGATTACAGCCCGCCTTGCCATGGAGCAAAACCGCGAGGTTTTCGCCGTGCCCGGCCGCGTCGACAGCCGCGCGTCGCGGGGTTGCCACAAACTGATCCGCGACGGCGCCAAACTGGTTCAAACGGCCGACGACGTAATCGAGGAATTGGGTCCCCTGGGTCATAGCATTCCCCGTGACACCGAAGGCCCCTCGGTTCGCAACCCGGCCGAGTTGTCGCTCAATCCTGAAATCGCTCTGAACGAAATCGAGCAAAAGGTGCTCGCGTCAATCGACACCGAGACCACGGCGATCGACAAAGTGATCGCCAAGACCGGCTTGCCCGCACATCGCGTGCTCTCCACCATCAGCGTGCTGGAAATGAGGCGCCTGGTAAAACGTATAAGCGGCAGCAGTGTCGTGCGACCGTGACTGTGTCCGACGCCGCGTTGTTTAGCAGTCTATATCAAACGACCTAAACACAAATAACGTACTCCATCAGGATAAGCAATACGATGGCCAACACAAGCGGAAAGACCGAGGTAATCCTTTCGCTTATTAGTCCAAGTCTTTCGGCAACGAAACGAGCAACGTAAAGACCGGAAAACCAAAACAAAAATCCCGCCACGGCCACGACAACCGAATTAAGCGGAAAAAATAAAAAACCGATGGCCGCCGTCGACGACTTCGACGTACAGATGGCATGGTATCCCCAGGCCATATAACCGCTGGTCATGATAAACGAAAAGATCAACGGATAGATAAACAGCGGTCTTAATGGTGAATGAGATCGATAGGCGGCTTTGATCGCGAGAAAAAACACCAGTGCCATCAGGAGAAAAAGCAGCACAACGGCCCAGAAAAGCGACATGCGTTAACTCCTGTTTATCAACAGAGGGCGTTATAACGGAAAAACCTCCTTCTTGCATCTTTGGTGATATTCGGCAAGTAATATAACAGCAGATTTTTTATAATTTCTGTAATGTCCTTACCGAGATTAGAGTTTTTTAAAATGCGGTGGTTAGTACAGAGGCGCTCGGAGCTTTATTTCACCGCTTTCCCCACCGCCTTGAGCTGATCGACGAATGGTTGCGGAATCAGCCCATTTTTCCCGATGGGCACGTCGAAAGTTGCCGCGCCACCTTGGGCACTGAGGCGGCGGACATAGTCGATGATCGTAGCGTCGGACAGTTGCGGCTTCTCGCCACGGCACCAGGAATCGCCCAGATATGTGAGCAATTGATATTGCACGCGGCTGCCGTCTCGCTCGATCCAGCGCCCCGGGCAGGTGCGTATCGCCTCGGGCATCTGCTTCAGCGGTACCTCGCCGGCCGTGTAGTCTTCGTGTTTGGTGAGGCAGACAACGGGAACTTTCACGCCCGGGTTGAAGGCCACGATCGCGTCGGGATTGCCGGCCTTCAGTGCGGCTGCCAAGCTGGCAAAATTGGGCGCGTCTGCCGCGCGATACATTTCGTCTGCAAAGTAGCAACCGTCTATCCACCAGCCGGCCACGTCCTTACCCCAACGCAGCGACCACTCGCGAATGATCGCTTCCCATTTTTTCTGAAACTCGGGTAACCGCTCGTTCGTTCGCTTACCCCACTTGGGCCAACCACCTTCGAATCCCCATCGCCAGCCGAGCCGTTTCATCGCCACGGGATCGGCCGCCGGCGCGCCGCTAGGCAAATATACCATCAGTCGAATGCCGTGCGGGCGCAAGGCCTTGGCCAGATCGGCCACCAGGTCGCGATGCGAGCATTTGCTGGGCTTGATGCCGACCAGTCGGTCATAAGTAGCGTTGGGCGCGCAATAGTGGCCCGAGTTTTGACCTATTGTAATCAGATAATACTTGGTACCGGTGTCAACCAACTGTTTGACCAGACCGGGCACGCCAAAGGCATCGATCTGTGCATTCCAAGCTTCGGCCGTAAGTTCCTTACCACCTTCAGAACTGGGCGGAGCACCCAGGTAATGCGTCATCACTCCCCATTTGGCGTCACGAAGCCAATCGGTTTTTTCGGCCGCTACGGTTGGCATCGAGATAACGTGTGATAGAAGTAGAACAAATAACGGGATTTTATTTAACATATTCATTTCCATTTAATCATTTTGCGGAAGCAATCAATTTTTAGCCCCGTCACCCACGACGGGATTGAGACTGCCGGAACAAGCAACGTTATCGCCGACCGGTCGCAGGCGACCGGGCTAACGTGATTCTAGTTTATTCGTATAACGAACGGAAGATGCTATTCGTGCCGTAGAGCCTCGATGGGATCCATCTGCGCGGCGCGAATCGCCGGATAGAGACCGAATACCACGCCAATCGTGACCGAAATGCCGAAGGCCAGGGGTATCGACTCGGGCACGATTATGGGGTGCACGGTTTTGATGACGTCTGGTAGTTGATCGATCACTTGCGGAAATGCGCTGGTGGCCAGTTGACGCAGCCAATCGATGATGGTTCGGCATGTCAAGCCGCCCAAAACGCCCGTCAAGCCACCCACAATCGATAGCGAGATGGTCTCTATAAGGAATTGGCGGATAATGTCGCGGCGTTTGGCGCCCAATGCGCGGCGGATGCCGATCTCGCGCGTGCGTTCGGTGACGGTGGCCAGCATGATGTTCATAATTCCGATACCGCCCACCAGTAAGGAGATGGCGGCGATCAGGCCCATGAAGAAGATGAACATCAGCCGCGTTGTGCGGGCCTGTTCGAGCAGTTCCAGCGGTACGGTAACGCCGAAGTCGCCATTGGGGTGATGGCGCTGCATAAGGTCCTCGATCAGAGTGGCCGTTTCCATCACGTGTTTGACATCATCTATACGGAAAGTAACCTGCGACAGTTCCACGATCTCGCCCTGAAAGGAACCACTGCGGCGGGTAATAATAAAATCGCCGATACGGCTCCAGAGAGTGGAGATGGGGATATAGACGTCGCGGTCGAAATCCTGCCCGGCCAGTGAACCGCCGATGCCGGAAGTGGGGCTGCGTTTTGCCATTACTCCCACGACGACGTAATATGCTTCCTCGACGTGGATCGAGCGACCGATGGGATTCTCGAAGGGAAAGAGCGTCTCGGCCGTACCGTGCGCTAAAACACAGTAGTTATGTTTCTTGCTAACGTCACTATCACTGAGAAAACGCCCCCGGGCAACCTTGAGTTGTGTTACCTCGGCATATTCGGGCGTACAACCCACCAGCCGCCCGTCCAACTTTCGCCCGGCGTAACCGAAGTTTTGCCGCAGCTCGCGGATCGGCAGCGCGCGTGTGATCGTAGGCACCGTTTCACTGATACGCTCGAAATCGTCGCGCGTTATCCCATGTGGCACGGTTCCTCGCATGGAAGCGGTTACTTCACTGGGCAACTTGACCGTGCGAACGATAATGTTATTGGCCCCCAGGCCTTCGATCTGGCGCTGTGCCTCTTGACTGATACCCTCGCCGATGGCCAACAACCATATCACACTAGCCACGCCGATGAAGATGCCCAGCACCGTCAACAGCGAACGCAGCGGGTGCAAGAGTAGGCTCTTAACACCGAGTTGCAAAGTTCTTAGCCAGTTGAAGATCATTGTCAGCTATCAGGTATGAGGTATCATGTATCAGGTGTGAACGGCACTGCTAGCGCCATTTCGATCATTCCATTGGATATCGATCATCAAACATTGGACAGTTCCATTTTCTCCAGCTCTCTATCCGACGCCACCTTTCCGTCGCGAAGCCGCACGATTCGCTTCGTTCGATTCCCCACATCTGGTTCGTGCGTGACCATAATAATGGTTTTGCCTTGCTTATTGAGGTTAGTCAGCAATTCCAGGATTTCCTCGGTGGTGGCCGAGTCGAGGTTGCCCGTGGGTTCGTCGGCCAGGAGGAAGTATGGATCGTTGACGAGGCTGCGGGCAATAGCCACACGTTGCTGCTGGCCGCCTGAAAGCTGTGTGGGACGATGCTTGATCCGATCGGCCAGTCCGACCATTGCCGCCAGTTCCATGGATCGTTTGCGCATTTTTGTATTGACACCGCCGGCATAAAATAGCGGTACTTCGATATTTTCCAATACGGTCAGTTGGGGAATCAGGTTGTATGACTGAAAAATGAAGCCGACGCGAGTAGCGCGAATTTCCGAAAGTTGATTATCACTGAGTTGCGTGATGTCGTCGTCGCCAAAATAGATGTCGCCGGAGGTGGGTCGGTCCAGGCATCCCAACAGATTCAAGAGCGTGCTCTTGCCCGATCCCGACGAGCCCATAACCGATACGAAGTCGCCTTGCGGGACTTCAAGCGTAACGCCGTTGAGCGCGTGGACGGTCTCGCCGTCCATCTCGTAGAGCTTGAAGATATTCTGCACACTAACGGCGGGTTTCATGATCCGGCTCTCGGC
The DNA here is from genome assembly GCA_016934075.1 of Pirellulales bacterium. Lineage (GTDB taxonomy): Bacteria > Planctomycetota > Planctomycetia > Pirellulales > Thermoguttaceae > JAFGTN01. Next base: position 2,118 of record JAFGTN010000162.1, on the reverse strand, counting down.
ATATTCGATCTACCCGCGCCGGGTCTATTCTTCCCGGGACCATCAGCGCCGGGTCTGCCCTTCCCGGGACTATCGGCACCGGGTCTATTCTTCCCGGGACCATCGGCGCCGGGTCTGCCCTTCTCGGAACCGCCCCCGCCGGGTCTGCCCTTCCCGGGACCATCGGAGCCGGGGCCTTGACTCCTGAATTTTTTCCGTTCTTGTTTATTTCGTTCTTGTTTTTCCGGGGCCGAACTGTCCCCCTCGCCCTGCTTTTGTTCCGATTGGTCTTTGATGACCTCATTTGTCTTCAATTCGTCTGGAATTTCCGGCAAGTCGACATCGTCGCGATAGGTAAACGCTCCATGAACGATTTGCATACCGGGTTCAAGACCATTCTTGATGACTACCGTCTTGTCGTTCGTTGAACCGATTTCCACTTCTTGCGCCTGCCACTCATTGTTCTTTCGAACAACGCAATAGTGTTTTTTACCGTGCTCAAAAACCGACTGCACCGGTACTTGAATAACATCGGGAAGACGTTCCACTTGAATCCAAACGGACGCGGTAAGTCCCGGTTTGAGACCCTTCGGCGAGCCTAGAATTTTGATAAATGCCTCATATTCCTTCACGCTCCCCGCCCACCAGGCGGCCGCAGCCGGATACTCGTTGACTTTTTCTACCACACCTTTGAACTCCCGGCCGGGATAAGCGTCCAGGCGGATAGTGACCGGCATACCTTCCTTCACATGGGTCACCTTGGCCTCGTTGATCTTGGCAGCCACCTGCATTTTTTGTGGGTCGGGTAGGCGGATAATTACCTGGCGTTCACGGACAGTGGTGCCCGCCTCTATTATAACTTCACGATCGCCGCGGCGATTGGTCTCGTTGGCGTAAACAACCTGGCCCGGCTCTTCAGCCCTGATCGTACATTTTTCAATCTGGCTCTCGAGCAACTTCCGTTGATCTTCGTCCAGCTTGAAGCTGGCCTTTTCCGAATCCAGATGTGCTATGGCCGTTTTGATCGCGCTTTCGAGTTGGTTTACCATCTTCTGCTTGGTATAATCTTCCAGAACATGTAATTCCGTCTTGGCTTCTTCAAGTCTGTTATTGGCTTTCACCTTGGCAAATGCATCGCCCTCGAGTTTCACCTTGGTTATGTATCCGCGTTTGGCCAGCTTCTTGCTATATTCGTAATAGTCGTCGGCTTTGCGAACTTCTTCTTCAGCCTCTGCCATATTGGCTTTAATTCGCTGCTGCTCTTGCTTGAATGTTCCTTCTATGTATTCCTTCAACGCAATCTCAGCATTGGCCAAATCTGTTTCGGCCTTGATGACCGCGGCTTTGCTGGTGTTACATACGATTTCCTGCTTTGTCAGATCGGTTTCCAGAGCCGAGTCGTCAAATTGAACCAAAAAATCGCCGGGTTTCACGTATGTACCCTCGGGCACGATTTCGATTATGGTTGCACCACCTTGACCGCGTGCATGTACCTCGCAACGAATTTCCACGTTACTGGCGCTTTCCACGCTACCGTTTTCGGTGATCTCGTAGAGAAACTCGCCACGTTCGACGGTATGCATCAAGGGCATCACCTCGGCACTCGAGAAATCAAAAGAAGGTAAGAAATACCAGACTACCAGTCCGATCGATGTGAGCGCGACAATAGCCACGACAATGCCCGAAAAAGAAAAGCCGGATCTACTTGGAGACTGTTTTGATTTCATCACTGAAAGTGTCGGCTGTTGCCGAACGGATTTCCTATAGATGCCATAAATGGCGAGTATAACGGGTGGGATTTACCTATGGTACCGAGCATCAATCGCACATTTTCCTATTGTACTTAGGTCCGGGGGGGTTGTCACGCAGTAAATCGCAACTCTTAAAAGGGTAAATAATACTAATATTGTGATTATCAATATATTTGTTGCTTGACTTTTTTTCGTTTCAATCGATACTAGAATTAATAGTCTACCCCCCATCCGAATGTTATTGTGGAAAATCAGCAATGATCGGCAATCAAACTAGATTCTTCCATGTGTTTGTGTTGCTATGCGCGATCATAGCCACGTTGCACACCGGTCGGGATTGCGCTCAAGCTGCTACCGAAACCATCTTGGACGTGCAATTGCCTTTTGT
>JAFGTN010000161.1 GCA_016934075.1 Pirellulales bacterium | reverse complement strand
TTGATCAGGCCGAGACAGTTGGGTCCCAGGAGTCGAACATTGTGCGAGGTGCAAACCTTGGCGATTTCATACTCCAACTTGGCACCTTCCTCGCTGACTTCCTTGAATCCGGCCGTGATCACGCAGATCGCCCCGCACCCGGCAGCCAGCGACTCGTCCACCGCCGCCCGAACCAATCCGCGGGGGACGGCAATCACACTCAGATCAATGTGTTTGCCATACACCTTTAGATTGGGAAAACAGGGCAGATTGAGTATCGTGTCAGCCTTAGGATTGACCGGCACGATGTCGCCCTTAAAACCCGCATGGATAAGATTCTCCAGGATTTCGTACCCCACTTTTCCTGGACTACGCGAGGCCCCAATCACGGCCACAGTGTCTGGTTTGAGTAGTTTTTCCAACATCACCAGCCAGCCTTCATTCTCAGTCCTCATGGAGTTCAAGACCCGCACAAACACCGCCGGGCACCACATATGGATGATACTTTACATGCAATTATCACACACTGTCTAGTACCACAAATCATAATTAAAGATCCATGAAGAGATATTCTTACCCAGATTTACACAAATTCTTACTTCCAAAACGCCGCATCCTTCTCAGACGAATTAGACCAAGGTATCCCACCATACAGCCGAGTCAGAATGCAGAACCGGGGTTTGCTACTGAACTATCGCGGCCGCAAGCATCTGCCTCCTATGAAGCTTAAACATGATGCTTGAGTAATTCTATCGACATTTTCAACAGTCGATCACGCTATCTGTGTGCGCTTGGGATGCCAACGAAACGCTTTTCTTTCCAAATTGTCAAAGATCTATTCTGCATCACTTGGATGCGATGATTTTATGCTCTTTTTGGGCATCATGGGACGCCATTTTTCCATCATTCATCAATTCCAGACGCGTCCCGATATCAACCGGCGGCGCCGCAATCGCGGCGACTGAAAGCAAAACCTCTAACAGATAAATCACACTCGCACCTCACATCTTCTATTTTTTAAATTGGAAAGCGTACAATTTGCAATCTCGCATAACGAACCGTATTTTGATCGGTTTGCCCGCCAGGCGGCTGACGTCTGCCTTGTCTCCCCAGGTGACGGGCATGCGTAGCGAGTTGCCCCAGACAGGCGAGGCATCCTTTGCGCTAAAGCCTTCTATGGGCTTTCCCTCAGCGTCGAGCAATTCCACGAGCACGCAGCCGCCGGCGCCGGCGTCGACGTTCAGCTCCAGGCCCTTGCCCGAGAAGCGAATTGCGGGCGTTACCAGTTCGCCGCCTTCATAAGGGGCGTCGGCCGAGACGAATCCGTCCAGCCGCATAATCGCGCGGCTGATCGCTCCCAGCCGTTTTCCGCCGGGCGCGGCCGGATCCAATTTATTTTGGTGGTTTTCGTTCAATCCGGCATAATAAATCCAGATCTCGTCGCCCATGCGAATGGGATTGGGCATAGCCCATACCAATCTCGAGTCGAAGCGACCAGCGGGGCCAAGAGTTAAAAACGGCCGCCGTTTGCCTGCGCGCGTAAATTGCTTGCTGTCGCGGCTGACCGCCAGGCGGACGTCGAATGTAGCGGGAGCGTAATGATCGCTCTGCTTGTCCCAGTGCCAATAGGCGTTGGCAAGCATGATATACACGCCCGGTGCTTCTTCGTATGGGAAGACCGTGGCCCCATAATAATCGACGGGAACCTTGCCATTCTCCATGGGGTAAGTGGCCAAATCGGTTTCATCCGGCCAAATAGCCAAACCGGTATTCTTGATATCCGTCAAGTCGGTCATCTCCGCCCGACGCACGCTACGGCAGTGAATATTAAGCTCTGAGGCAGTCTTTTTGTCTCGCCCGTAAAAAACGTATCGGTCGAGATGCTTGTCCCAGAAGATGATCGTCTGCGTGTCCTTGGGGCCACGCGCATCAATTTCCGCAGACAGTTTCCAGTGGATCCCGTCGGGCGAGCTGTGCATGTGGAATTTGCCAGAGGGGTACACCTTCGTCTGGGTCTTATAACGATCCGCGGGCGGCGCTTTCGGATCGATCCAAACGGCACATCCGCCGATGACGCCGGGCAAAACTACGTTGTTGTCCTTGGAGCCGTTGATTTCGTGCAATCCCAGCTTGGGTTTGATGAAATGCACGCCGTCTTGCGATTCCGCGTAACACACGCGGCGGAGGTGGTCATAGGGCCCACTGCCGGTTTGTTGGAACAAGTCGTACCAGATGCGCACCCGACCCTTGTCTTTGAGCACGCTGGAGTAAAAGTAAACCACACCTTCGTTCGGTTGCAATTCCCAAGGCTGATCGGCCTTGATGAGCACCTCGCCCGTCTGGTAGGGCGGATTCATCACCAGTTCGACGTTGCGGCTCGACTCGATGAACTTTTTGTCGATAAACAACTGCTTTTTGCCGCCGACGTTGATCGCAGTCCGCGGTTTTTCTTCAGCCGCGGCAAAGGAGATCAGGGCGGCCGCAACGAATAAGAAGCACATAGCAAGAATCGTATTAAACCGCCGACGCTTTTTTGGGGTATTTTTGTATTTCAATTGCAGACCTTTCACTGGAATTTTCCCGAAACGAAGCATTGTCTCTGAGGCTCTATCTTCCGGCCCCGAGGTTGGTGGGCAAGTTGAAATCGTGTGTTGTCGATTCCTTGGGTATGTCCATTGTTATGGTAATTGGCGGAAAGAGAGGTGATCCCGAAGGGAGTTCGTCCGCGTTGCGCGGATCCAAGACGCCGCTTAGACCGTTAATGACGACGCGATGAGGTCCACCGACGGTGCCTTCTCCCGGAAAGGTTGCGTATTTTCCATCAATGATTTTCGCGGTCGTGCCTGGCTTGCTGCCCGCGTCAGACTTGCCGATTTTTTCGGAGCTCAAGGGATAGAAATATATCCAACCGCTGGGCACCGGCTGATTGTTATGGGTTATTTTCCCGGACATGTCATAGCGCGGAGGGGCTTGCTTTCCGCAACCGTTTAGGAAGAGCAAAAGGGAAGCCGCAAAGAAACAAGCTGCGAGTTGTTCAAAGGCCATGTGAAATAACCAGGAGATGCTCATTCTTGCCAACTCCCCATGGGAAAACCGTCTTCGCGGATACCGAGAGAATGGTACAGACCAATGTCGATTAGCTCATCCAGAAAATGTGTGGACCCGTCCGCCATAAGTATATGGGCGCCACCAGGGTGCTTGCTGGAATAACGGAGAAGCCTGATGCCGCCCCGGTCCCTGGGCAGGTTATGCTGCAGGATCAAGGCCGTGGCGGTCTGCAAATTTGAAAGTGATCCGTTGATTCTCAGACAAGTCGCCCAGCTTTCGTATTTGCCTGGCTTCGTCGCCGTTTCCGGCGTCTGCATTCCGATGTTTTCTCCCATCATCACGGTGTTCGCCGTGCCGTCACCGATATCCCTGATTTTAATCCGCGAATTGACGAAAAAAATTCCGTTGTCGTAAAAATAGTAGGCCCCCGGATACGGCGCGCATTGATAGTAATTGGAATCATCGTATGGCCCACCTCCGCAACACACAAAATAATTCGAATTCGGCATCTCGGGCTTCGAGTCGTCATCGGATGGACACTGGAACAACGAGTTCGGCGTGAATTGCGGAGTGAAATTCGAATCGCTGGAACTGCCGCTGCGGGCAAAAGGAAGAAACGGCGCATTCATGTCGAATTGCTCATAGCAGTTCATCTGATCTAGATAAGGCAGAATTGCCACGGACCAAGGCACCCCCGCGTCTCTCTCCCCGCCGCTTGGCGGGCAATTGTCATTCCGGCTCAAAGCAGCCGCCGGAAAGACGTTGTAAGTACTGTGGTAGTTGTGCATCGCCGTGCCGAATTGTTTCAGCTTATTCGCGCACTGCATGCGTCGCGCCGCCTCGCGGGCGGCCTGCACCGCCGGTAACAGCAAGGCGATGAGAATACCGATAATAGCAATCACCACTAGGAGTTCAACAAGCGTAAATGCTCTTTTATTGGAGATTCTCATTTTATCCTCTCGGAGGTCCTAATGTTCGGCCTTCTATAAATCCCAGAGGCAGGCATTCCGTCTTGTCATCGTTTAGAGGCCGCATGCCTGTCTGCATCTCCTGAAGCGTCTGTGCGGTGCGGCGACCGAGTTCGGCCGCGTCGATCGTGATGGACGAGAGCTGGCGGATAATCGCTCCATCACGACGTGTATCTCCAACACCAACCAAAGATATGTCATCGGGAATCCGGTATCCCATCCCCTGTAGAATCATATAGAGTTGTTCACATATTGTGTCGAATGCACACATGATTGCAGTGGGCGGATCGGGATGCTGAGCCATGCGCTGGAGCGCTTCCCTGATCTCTCCTTCCTGAAGACTGATATCCCAGTGCAGAGACGTGCCCGTATAGATGAACTCATCCGGACACGATCCGCCGGCAGGCTCAACCACAGCGTGCAATCCTTCCAGATGTGCCTGCGTGGCCAATGAACCATGAGATGCAAAATACGCGATCCGGCGATGTCCCTGAGCCATCATCTTTTTGCCGGCCATGCGACCGATATCACGATACGAAACCGTAATCAGCGGCACTTTGGCGCCTGGCACCGGTCGATGACAAAGCACGATCGGTACGCCGCGGTCCTGCAACTGGCGAATCTGGAAGGGCGGCGTGTCGACTTGGATCGTGGGCCAAAGAGCGATTCCGCCGATGCCGCGGTCGACCAACTGCATGAAGGCATTGGCCTGCTTGTTGACGTCTTCGTCGACACAGCAGACTATCACCTGCTGCTGTTTCTCTTTGGCCTGCCCCTCAAATCCCCGCAACACGGATTGAATATAGGATTCTTCCATG
>JAFGTN010000160.1 GCA_016934075.1 Pirellulales bacterium | reverse complement strand
TGCCGGAACCGCCCAGCCTGACGCCGGAACGGATAGCCGTGCCGCCGAGGGATTGAGGGAGAATACAGAGGGAATACGAAAACACGAAAGCACGAAATCCAAAAAAGTTGCCTTTGGATTGGTCTTTTGAGCTTTCATCTTTTCGATCTTTCGTGATAAAAAAACAAGTGGTCGAATTGGTTCTTCCAGCTGTTATTGTGATAGAATCAGAGATGTGATAGAAATTTCGCGGCCTCGATACAATATCATGATTATGAACAAAAAATCAGACCAAACAGTTCACAAGATCGAATCACCACCAGTTGTGTTGACTGAGCAGCAGCAGACCGAACTCATTCGTCGGTTTGAAGCTTACAAGGCTAATCAGGAAGATGTTCTCACATGGGAGCAGGTTCTTGAGCAATTACGCGAACGACTCGAGTATAAGCTTTGAATTTTGGGTAATATTGAACCCGCACACAACTATCTGGTCAGCTCTGTCGCAGCGCGAACCTGCTACCCCCCCGTCGGGTCTTTGCTGTGGGATGGTATGCTTGTGGCGGGCTTGAAATTTGAGACGTCAGGGCATATTTTAATAAGTTTGGGCGGAGTTACTTAAATTCCCCCTATTGTGGCGGGCAGAGTCGTAAAGTTGAAGAGACGACCCGGTCGTCAAGGAGCATCTCGTGGCGCAGGCCAAGAAGCAGCAGGCCGGTAAAAAGCCGGCAAAACCGCAAATGACCAGCGGAGCGGATATCGCCGTTCAGTGTTTGGTGAATCACGGCGTAGATACGATTTTTGCGTATCCGGGCGGATGCACCATTCCATTACACCAGGCGCTTACCAGATTTCGAGACAAGTTGCGTGTAATTCTTCCGCGCCACGAACAGGGCTGTGGTTTTGGCGCGCAGGGCTATGCTCGTTCGACGGGCAAGATCGGCGTATGCATGGCCACCAGCGGACCAGGCGCTACCAATTTGGTGACGACTATCGCCGACGCCAAGATGGACAGCATCCCCATGATCGCCATCACCGGCCAGGTGACAACTTCGGTGATCGGAACCGACGCTTTTCAGGAAACGCCCATCGTAGAGGTCTGCCGCAGTGTCACCAAGCATCACTATCTGGTGACCGACGTCAACGATGTGGCGAGGGTGTTCAAAGAGGCTTTCCATGTGGCCACCACCGGTCGCCAGGGACCAGTGCTGATCGACTTACCGAAGAACGTACAGTTGGACAAGACTGTGCCCGACTATAATGCCGCCATGAACCTGCCGGGTTACAGCGAGGATGCTCCGCTTGCGAGCGCCGATCAGATTGCCCAGGTGGCGGCCGCCATCAAGAGTGCCAAGCAACCGGTGATTTATGCCGGCGGAGGCGTGATCAGCAGCGACGCGTCCGACGAACTGGTCAAACTGGCCGAAAAGACGGGCATACCCGTGGCCACTACGTTGACCGGCCTGGGTGGAATTCCGGGCGACCACGAACTGGCGCTGGGCATGGTGGGCATGCACGGCACGGCCTATTCCAACCTGACGTTGGACGACGCCGACCTGCTGTTGGCCGTGGGCGTGCGCTTCGATGATCGGGTGACGGGCAAGGTGAGCGAGTTCGTCAAACACGGCAAGATCGTGCATATCGACGTCGACCCGTCGGAAATCAACAAGGTCAAGGCCGCCCATATACCCATAGTCAGCGATTTGAAATACGCCTTGAGCGAATTGAACAAGGTAGTAGAGCCGGCCGAGGATCTTACCAAGTGGCACAAGAAGGTCGACGGCTGGAAGAAGGCGTATCCGATGAAGTTCGACACCCGCTCGGAACATATTCTGCCGCAGGAAGCCATCGCCATGCTTTCGGAGATGACCAAGGATCTCGATCCCATCATCGCCACGGGCGTGGGCCAACACCAGATGTGGACGGCACAGTTTTTCAAGTATCGCCGCCCACGCCGCAGCCTCACAAGCGCCGGTTTGGGTACGATGGGTTTCGGGCTGCCGGCCGCCATGGGCGCTAAGGCCGCAAATCCCGACAAACTGGTGATAGATATCGACGGCGACGGCAGCTTCCAGATGAATATCCAGGAGATGGGCACCTGCCATTGCGAGAAATTGCCGGTCAAGGTTCTGTTGTTGAACAACATGCACTTGGGCATGGTAGTGCAGTGGGAAGATCGCTTCAATGCCGGCAATCGCGCGCACACCTACCTGGGTCCCATCGACCATCCGGAGGCCGTGGGCGAAGGCGACGGCATCGGCCCCGACCAGCGCTATCCCGATTACGTGACTATCGCCAAGGGCTACAATTGGTCGGGGCGGCACGTTTGGGAGAAGTCGGAACTTGCCGACGCGCTGCGCGAGATGCTCGAAACGCCCGGAGCGTATCTGCTCGACGTGCAGGTGCCCTACCAGGAACACGTACTGCCGATGATCCCTTCCGGATTGACGGTTAAGGATTTGATCTGTGAATAAGGAGATCGCGTCTTGTCGACATTGAAGCGGATTTTGGTGACCGGTGGGGCCGGGTTTTTGGGTTCGCATCTTTGCGAGCGGCTGGTTGACGACGGACACGACGTTATCTGCCTGGATAATTTCTTCACCAGCCAGAAATCGAACGTCACGCATTTATTGGATCGTCCCAATTTCGAATTGATTCGTCACGATATCACCCTGCCGATATTCCTAGAGGTCGACGAACTCTACAACCTGGCCTGCCCCGCCGCGCCGGGTCACTATCAGTATAATCCCATCAAGACGCTGAAAACATCGGTGGTGGGCTCGATCAACATGTTGGGCATGGCCAAGCGTTGCGGGGCCAAAATTCTGCAGGCGTCGACCAGCGAAATCTACGGCGATCCCGAGGTGCACCCGCAGCCGGAAAGCTATCGCGGCGCTGTCAACACGATCGGGCCCAGAGCCTGTTACGACGAAGGCAAACGCGCGGCCGAAACACTTTATATGGATTACCATCGAAGCAATGGCGTGGACGTCCGCATCGTGCGAATCTTCAACACCTACGGACCTAGAATGCATCCCTTTGACGGACGCGTGATATCGAACTTCATCCGCCAGGCGATCTCGGGCGAGGATATCACAATCTTCGGCGAAGGCCGCCAAACCCGATCGTTCTGTTACCGCGACGACATGATCGAGGGCATCATCCGCATGATGAACGGCCCGGACGAATTTATCGGGCCTGTCAACCTCGGTAACCCGGGAGAGTTCTCCATGCTGGAACTGGCCGAGTTGATCTTGAAACTGACCGGTTCGAAATCGAAAATCGTGCACCGGCCGCTGCCGGCCGACGATCCGGCCAAACGCCAACCGGACATTACACTGGCGCAAGAGAAACTCGGTTGGCAACCAAGCGTGGGATTGGAGGATGGCTTGGTGAAAACGATCGCGTGGTTCAAGTCGATATCGATGGGACATTATCGTCCGCCCACGCCGAATTATTAACTTTTGTTTGTAGAACCGCCCTCTGGTGGAAGTATGCTTGTCGGTGTGTTCTGATCTGGACTTTTGCAAAATTGCGAGTCAAGGGCACTTAGATATCAATTGGCGGTGTAGCCGGCAAATGATATCTAAATGCCGTAGAGATGTGAACTTATTATCTTTCAATGAATTAGTGTCTGTCAAGACAATGTAAAAGAAACCTTCGCTTCGCAAAGCTTTCTTTTACATGTGCCCTTGACTCGCAATTTTGCAAAAGTCCAGTGCTGATGAAAGATCTTCACGCCTGAAGGCGGTACTACTAACGATATCAGCGGATGGTATTGTGCCATGAAAAAATTCCTATTTGCCGCTTTGATCATTACGGTCGCTTTCGGTTTTTTGGCAATAGGTGACATCGGCGACAATCGGGCAGCGGCGGGGGAAAAGACCGGTTCGGAAAAGAAGCTGCGCCCTCGCTCCAACGAAGCTCTGGCGGCATTACAGGCGGGCAAACAGTTCGACTTCTCCCGCTTGGATGATACACACAAGTTCATCGCCGCTCGTCTCGATACGTCCGATTTTCACCTCCAATCGCTGATACGAATTATCTATGCCCATGCCGATGCACTACCGCCGGCCGAACTGGGGCGAATCAAAAAAACCTTCCTGAACTTCAAGTACTGGATGGATCAGCCGGGACGCGACAGCATGTGTTTCTGGAGTGAAAACCACCAGATACTGTTTGCGGCGGCCGAGTACCTGGCCGGGCAGTACTGGCCCGACGAGGTTTTCGTCAATTCTGGCAAAAAAGGCGCCGAGCACCGGGACATGGCCCGCAAGCGGATCCTGATCTGGCTGGAACAGCGATGGCTGTACGGCTTTACCGAATGGTATTCCAACGTCTACTATGTCGAGGACATCGCTCCGCTGGCCAATCTCATCGACTTTGCCCGGGATAAGGAGATTGTCGACAAGGCCACGATCGTCATGGACCTTTTGCTGCACGATCTGGCCACTCAGTCGCATCGTGGCGTGTTTATCAGCACCAGCGGACGCATGTACGAAGGCAACAAGAAGAGCAACGACGGCAATTCCATGCGCTCCGTGATCGAGCATCTATGGGGAAAGGGTGCTTTCGGCTATAAGACTTCTCCGCATGAAGGCATGGACCTGAACTTCATCGTTTGTAGAAATTACAAGGTGCCTGATGTCATAAAGGCCATCGGCCTGGACGAGGGGCCAAGTATCATCAAGGCCAGCACGGGTTTGAATGTAAGCGAACTTCAGGGGGAAGAACTGCTGGGCCGGAACAACCGGCAGATCATGATGCAGTGGGCCATGGAAGCCTTCAGCAATCCCGAGGTGATCGAGAACTCCCTGGCCTACATCAAGAAAAACGACATGTTTTCCAACACATTTGTGCAAGGCTTCAAGCTGGTCGACACCGAGGCACTGCGAAAGCCTGGCGCGCTGTCGAAGCTCAGTAAAACCTTGAACCCGATGACAAACGGCTCGGCCATCCAGCGCGCCAACACCTATACATACCGCACGCCCGACTATATGATAGCCACGGCCCAGGCCTATCATCCGGGCACTTGCGGCGACCAGCAGCATATCTGGACGGCCACTTTGTCCGAGGAAGTAAGTCTTTTCACCACGCATCCCTCCAAGCCGCTGTCGATTGGCGGGTCGCGGGGCAATTCACCCGGTTACTGGGTGGGCAACGGCCGTATTCCACACAGCGTGCAGCACGAAAACATCGTGATGAATCTGTATCGGATTCCCGAGAAGCCGACTTTTTTGGAAAAAGAGGTCTTGGATTTCACGCATGCCTACTTCCCGGCCGACAAACTGGAAGATGTAAAGATCGATGGACGATATGCATTTGCTCGCCACCGCAGAACGCTGGTGGCTTTTATCGGGCGCTATCCACTATCTTATGCCGAGGGCAGCCGCGACGATTTGATCCAACCGGGTAGGGACAGCTATTGGATTTTCGAGGCGAGCACCATGGCCAAGGAAGGCGGCATGGAAGCCTTCATGAAACGGATTCGCGGCAATGCGATCGACTACAAAGACAACGCGTTGCAATACAACTCCGGCGGCAATTCGTTGCGAGTCATGTTCGGCGGCATATTCCTGGTCAACGGCGGTGTTGTCGACACGGAATATCCCCGCTTCGATTCGCCCTATGCTAAATGCCCACGTAAACCGCGAACGATAAGGATCGCCCACGGAGGGCACGAGTTGACACTTGATTTTTACGGCCGGAAACGCGAGAATAGTTTGTTGCGGAAAGCAAAGTAGGGTGCGTCCGAGACGCACCATGTTGGGAAAGCAGACGACTCAGATAATTTGTCCGTCGTATTTCCCGTCGCTATTGCCATCTTGAGCATCCAAGGCCGCAACCATTGTTTCGAGTTCTGTCTTATCGATAGCCCCCTTGGCCAGCAGCAGGCGGACAAGGGCCGCAAGACACAGCTTCAACTCGGTATTCTCGCGGACGAGAACCTCCATCTTCTGATCCTGCGACATGTCGTTGCGAAACACGCCGGCCATCTTTTGTTTTAGATGGGCAATATCCCGTTCGGTGTCCTCAATATCCAAGCGATTTCCGATATCCCCAAGCAACAAAGTCCTTCCCCATCCCATGTTTAAGCTCCTTTGGTTTTGTTTTCGTGATGCGTCAGTGCAGGCTATTACAACAACTCAACATCTGCCTCCAATGATGGCGGCGGGACTTCCAGGGCATCGGGGCAGGGCGGTTGGACTTTGCTGCCCCAGCGCGAGAGCGTTTTCCAGTCGGTTAATGCCTGACGGCTGCCCCGGCTGACATCTTGCGGATTCCAGCGATCGAATATTTTGGCTATCAGCTTCTCTCGGATTTTCGCCGTCGCCGGATCACTGCCGAGATCGTGCATTTCATGGGGATCTTCTTCCAGGTTGAAGAGCGTCGGCGGAAGCCGCTCGTCGTCGGCGTATAACCATAGCTTCCATTTGTCCGATCGGATCATGCGGCAAGGACGAGCGGCACGGCCCACCATATCGCAGAACTCGCTGTAAGTCTCGTCGACCCATTCCTCGTCACGGCGTTCTTGCAGAGTTTTCCAAAGCGATCGGCCGTCCACGTCGGGCATCTTGCCACCAGCGATTTCGGCCAGCGTGGGGCCGATATCCATGAGATTGCATACGGCGTCGCTGGCGGAATTTGATGGAACCACGCCCGGCAATCGGGCGATCATGGGCACATTCGCGCTGCCCTCATAGTAGTTGCTCTTCCACCAGCAGTCGTGCTCGCCCGCCATTTCCCCGTGGTCGGTGCAGTAGACGACAAGCGTATTCTCGGCCAAGCCCGTGTCGTCGAGCCGCGAGAGAATTTTGCCGATGAGCATATCGAGATGTTCGCACATTCCGTAGTAGGCGGTGCGGGCAATGCGAATTCGCTTTTCGGGCAGTGGTTCGAGAATTCCTCGAAGCTTTCGGAATCGCCGGATGGTGGGTGGCACGTCACCTCCGGTGCGCGGCGGGTCCACTTTATCAGCGTAATAATTGTAGAGTGGTTTCGGGGCGATAAAGGGGCAGTGGGGAAGCACCAAGCCGACCGTGGCCGCAAAGGGCTTTTTCGACGAACGTGAACGCTCGGTAATGTACTGACACGCTTTATCGACGATCTGTTCATCGAAATGCTGGTAGGATGTCTTGCCCCGGCCCGCCAGTTCGACACACGACCGTCTTTGTCCCGAACCGCCGTGGTAGTGGGCCTTGGGTTTGGGATATGAACTTTTGTAGGGGCTGCCGGGATATTTTGCCGAGTATTCGCCGATGGGCCGATTCATGAAGCCGTGTCGCTGGTCCGGTCCCGCGAAATGCATGCGGCCGATGAGGCTGGTTTCGTAGCCCTCGGCCGCCAGCACATGGGCCCAGGTGGGGATGCCCGAGGCGAGTATGCCCTGGTTGTGCCATACACGGTTGCGGCTAGGCGTACGGCCCGTGAGAAAACTCATGCGGCTGGGCACGCACAGCGGTGCCGGGCAATATGCACTGTCGAATCGCATGCCCTCGTTGGCCAGCCGGTCCAGGTTGGGCGTGCGCACGATGTGGTTTCCATAACAGCCCAGAAAGTGCTTGCTATGCTGGTCCGTCATGATGACCAGGATGTTGGGCTGTCGTTGTGGTTTGGAGCGTTTAGGACACTCCTTTGCCGACAGCGAAGAAGATGCGAGTCCCGTGGCCGCCGCGCCCACGGCGGTAATGAACTGTCGGCGAGTAGTTTTCATGGCAATGATTCTCCTCGAACCGATTCAGATTGGTTGGTATCGGCAGGTTACGCCGGATTATTGAAAATCTGCAAATAAAAATATTGGCTGATATCGACAAGCTCCGCGGGTTCCAGAGGTATCTGTTGCTTGAGTTCTTCGGCGGAAAACCTGATTTCGAGCGGTGGCCCGTAAGGTGTTTCCTCTTTCTTGACTTCCAGAATGGCCAGCCGCCCGTTTTCGCTCAGCAATCGCTCGACTTCCGCAACAAATCCTTCCATCTGGTTTGCGGAAAAGCCGTGGATTACGGTGGAAAGATATATTAAATCGATCGAAGAAGGTTCGAGTCGAGTTTGTCGGGTGATATCGCCCACAAAGGCCTCGATGGGGGTACCTTGCGTTTCCTTGGCAAGTGTGTCTATGGAATCGTCGTCCGGATCAAGAGCATACACTTTACCCGTCGGGCCAGTCAACCTGGCGAATTCCTTTGCCATATATCCATCGCCGCAGCCCGCGTCGAGGATCGTTTGTCCCGGACGGATATCCAAGGCCTCGAGGATCTCCTCCTTGTCCAAAATGCTTTCCGAAGATTTTCCCTTGTGATGGTGTTTGATGTTTGCTCTATTTCCGGATTCCGGCATATTTAACTCCTTCCATATTATCCTACTTACACAACAAATTCATCGACGACCAGGGCGGCAACTCCACGGCCTTCTCGTTAAAGATCTTCAGCACCTTGTTGGGCACGTAGGCCTTTTTGATGATGATGCTGTAGACGTGTTCGTCGAACCATTTGTCGTACAATGTCCAGAGACCGTCTTTGCCGCGTTCCTTGCCCCAGGAGTTTTCCACCAACCATTTTACCGGCTTTTTGTCCTGCATGTCGACGCCGATGAAGACCATGGCGTGATTGACCACTCCGTGGCGGGTGAGCAGGCGGTCGGCTTTGCTCATCTTCAGATCGACGCCGTAGATGTCGGCGAAGTCGTACAGACCAACCTGCATGATGCCATTGTCGCGGTCCATGTCCTTGCCCGCATCGGCGGCGAAGAGTACCGGCTGGTCGTCCATCAACGCCTTGACGGACAGGTCCTTGATCATGGCGATGGGTACGTTCACGTAATACAACTCGGGCGTGCCCATGATGTTCTTCACTCGTCGCAGCCGATAGAGTTTGTTCAGCGGTTGCGTGGGGTCGTGCGAGAGGTTGACGTATTGTGAAAGATCGACGCCCACCCACTCTTTATAAAAGCTCTTGGGCGTGTACTTTTTCATCTCGCTGACTTTTTTATCCTTGTCGACGTAGCGGTAGGAGAATTCGGTGGGCGGGCTGCCGTAGTTCATCACCAGGATGCGATAGACCTCGGCCAGCATCTTTTTCTTAGCCGCACGGATTTCGGCCAACGGCTTCTTCTTCGCGGCCATGGCGCGGAGCTTGACCGCGTCGACACGCAGCTTGTTCTTCAGGACCGCGTTCATCGCCGTGGTGTTTTCCGACGAGTAACTCTCGGACATGATTTCTTTGGGCACAACGCCGTACTTGTCGATCAGTGCGACCGTATATCGCCACCAGCCGCCGTCGGGGATGGGATCTTTCAAGAAATAGTCGAGTTCGCGATCCAGCGGCTTGCGGTCGGCCAACTCGATCATGAATTCGAGAAAACAGTTGGCCTTTTCCAGCTTGTCCCAGAAGGCCAGGTAGCTTGGCGAGAACTCGAAGCCTTCGAGTTTGTATTTTTCGATCACGGCCGGCCGCATGACGTTAAGCGAGGCGAAGAGCCAGCATCGACCGCTCTTTTTCTGGTTGGTGATGCCTTTGGCCTTGATCTTGTGGCTGAAGACATTGTTGTGCGCTTGCACGATCGAGCGATTGATGGCCAGTTTCCCGGCGTCGGTGCCGGTCAATGCGTTTTGCAAAGCCCGCGTCTTGCTGTCGAGCTTGAGCGAATTTCGCATGCTCTTCGCCATTTTGGGAGAAATGCTACCGTCATCGGCCGCCAGTGCGGTTGCCGCGGTTGTGGTTGTCAAGAGGATTGCAATAAATGTAGATAAGACGATGTTTCGCATGGCGGGAAAAACTCCTGAGTACTTTTTGGAAGACAAGGACACGTGAGGGACAAATGCTAGCGGGAATCGGTTCGGGTGGAACGAGTTCACATGGGCCGTGCTATAAACATTATTATACTACGGGTGTTTTGGGGGCTCAAGTTGGTGGTTGATATGCAAGTGATCAGGGAATTCAAACTTGAGATCGATATCGCTGTAAAGTCTTTTCTGAAATCGTGTTATAGTCGGGGTAACCATTTTCGTGACGTCGCGAAAATGGTCCCCCTATGGAGTGGCAATGTTAGGAGAATCCAGTTTTGGAAATGCGGTTGTTTGCTGCTTGTAGTTCCACCTTTAGGCGGAATAGGTAGAGTATCTTTAATCGACCTGTTGGGGCTTTTGCCGCCTAAAGGCGGAACTACAAACGGAACTTAAACAGTCGAACTTAGCGGCCGATTGGCCCTGTTGGTGACAATTCACGCAATGGGCTTCCAAGACCGGTTGCACCAGTGCCAGCCATCTCCAGCGGTCGAGCTCCCGACTGCCGGGGTGGGCCCAACTCGTCGTTGATGTTTCCAGATCCGTTTTTGGTATCGAAGCTGTCGCGGTATCCGCCTTGGTGGCCGATCTTTGCTTGTGGTTTGGTCGGTAGCGGCAGCGGTGAGATCATGAGGTTGTCGAACCTGTAGCCGTCGGTCGGGCCGTAGCCGTAATGCTTCAGCGCAACGTAGCGGTTCTTGCTGGTGCCGGGCGTGAAGGCGGCCGAATCGACCAGCGTTTTGCCGTTGACGATAGCGCTATACGTCTTGGGCGAAGCCGTTTCGTTGACGACAAGTTGCACATCGTATTGCATGGCGGCGGGTAGCGACACGTCGTCGCCGGCGATTTCTTTGCCATGCGAATATACCCGCCACCAACCGGTGCGTCGTGCCAGGAACTCGAGGTCGCCGCCGACCACTTCGTTTGTGTTGCGGTTATCGAGCCGCAAAGCGCACCAACTGTGGGAATGTGATGTGGCGTTGAATTCGAAGCGGCAGCTCAGCGAATATTTTTTACCGGCCAACTCCGAAAAGTTGCGGTCGAGACCCACGGTCTTTGCTCCGCCGCCGCCCGACTTGTGGTCGATCAACAGTCGCCCACCATCGAGCGTGGCGGTACCCATTGACCCGGTCAGGTCGACGTAGGGCATGACGCCATCGGGGCGCTTGGGTTTGAGGATTTCTGCTTGCTTGCGGCGGTCGTCCTTTTCGTAACGCCGCTTGCCCAAGGCGATGGCCTGGCGCATCTCTGTTTCGATTTTCGTCTGGAACTCATGCTTTGCCAGGCGGATGAGGTCGGGCGGGCAAACCGGTTTGAAGTCGGGCATATCGGCGCGGGGCCGTTTGGCAAGCTGTGCTTTACCGGCACGGATGATATCCAGGGCCGCTTCGTAGTTTGGGTCGTTTTTGTCTTTGAAACGGGCCAGGCAAGGGCTCAGTTCGGGGCGAGTGAAGTTGACTTGCGAGCCCCGCATCTCGGCGCCCATGCGTCCGCTGTTGAGCGGCACGCCCGTCAGTTGCACCAACCGAGCCAGTTGGCCCGGATCGAGCGGCGAGCGTCCGAAATGGTTGTCGCGATACGCGCTGGCGTAGGTGCCGTAGTAGGGCGCGTTGATATCGATCCAGGTGGTGATGCGGTCGATGTCCTCGCGATCGAGTTTGACGTCGTAGTGTTCTTTGCGAATAACCTCGGCCAGCTTGCTGCGCGTCGAACCCCAGGCATAGGGCGACAGGACCTCGGGCGGTCCGTCGTCGACGACCTTGACCATCCGCTTGGGCGCGTCCAACGGCTCGGGGAACCATCTTAGCGACGAACGGCGGCGGATGTCGAGGTACGACGTGTTGAATAAAAGGCCCAGGTCGCCGGCCAGGTTCAACACCTTGCCGGCCTCCTTGCCGTAGTCGTGGCACGACACGCAGTGTTTGTCGAAGACCGGTTGCACTTCGGTGAGGTAATTGAATTCCCGCGGCGGACCGTACCAGTCGATGAGCTTATCGGCCGGGCGTCGCATGGCCATGGGCATGTGCGTAAGTTTGGCCGGCAGCGAGCCGTGGCGGTCGTCGTGGCATCCCACGCAGCCGACTGTCTCGCCCGGTTGGATGGTGGTGCCGGAGCGCATGGACTGCACCATGCGTCCATCGGCGTCGAGTGCCTGGAAGAAGAGGAACTTGTCGGCCGGAACTTCGAAATAGGCCGAGCCGTCGTCTTCGACTGGCGCATCGCCGATGATGCGTTTGTTGATTGTGCTGTTGAAATTCATGGCCGGCGAGACCTGCGAGTCGTAACCCCAGGCCTGCACGGTCCAGAATCGCTTGGGCGGCGCCTCGACCACGCGGATGGTTTTGATCGTGCCGCGGGGAACCTGCTCCATCCAGCCGCCTTTGTAGATGTCGGCCACGTAGAACCGGCCCGTTTTCTCGGCCAGGTCGACTCGCTGGGGCAGAGGCATTGGTTGTTCTCGGGCCTCGATGGGCATGGGATCGTAGCAACCGGAGCCTTCTTGGTGCAGCATGATCTCGTTGCCGAACGTGTCGACCAGGAACAGGGCCGTTTGTTCGTCTTTGCCGGTGGTGCGGCTGCAGAGGATATACTTTTCCGAGAGTGGGTAGGGATCTTCGTATTTGGTTTTCAGCGATTTGAACAGATCGATTTGCGCTACCGACGGGTGCGAGGCTGGCGACATTTGCGGCAATTTGGGATTATAGACGTCGTTGCCGGCGCGGAATTTCTTTTGGTCGCTCATGAAACGGCTGATGTCGGCCGGCCAGCTATGTACCACGGGTTCGGTGCCGTCGAGTCCGCGGCGGCGGTCGACGATTACCATGGCTCCCCATGGCCGGTCGTGGCAGGCGCCGAAGACGCCGATGAATTTTTGCGTGCCCGGCAGGATCCTGGCGTCGTTGATGGCGCCCGGCGACCAGGCGTTGTTGCCGTAGTAGAGCGCCTGCTGCGTGCCGTCGGGATACATCGTCCACAGGCCGAACGAGGGGCCGTAGTGGCGGTCGACGTATTCCCAGCGATCGTAGAGAATTCGTCCGTCGGGCATCAGTGCCGGATGTGCTTCGGGCAGCGCGTTGCGACCGATCTGGCGGATGTTGGCCCCGTCGGCCTCCATAACGTACAGATTGATCATGGCGTTGCGGAAACACTGGCAATACTTCAAGTCGCGGGTCGAGCCGAAACAGATCCGCCCGTTTGGCAAGTATATGGGGTCCACGTCGGACAAGCCCGTGCCGAATGTCAACTGTTTCAGCTCCGTGCCGTCGACGTTCATTTTGTAGATGTGATAGTCGTCATCGATGTCGTGCCGCATCGAAAAGAGGACCTTCTTGCCGTCGAAGCTGACGTCGGGATCGCGGGCGATGCCTTCGGGCAGATCGACGAGCGTGGTTACTTTGCCCTCGATGTCCTTTGAAAAATCGATGGTTTTCATCGAGCCGCCGCCGTCGAAGCCGTGGGTGTTGACTTCGCCGGTCTGGAACAAGGTAGCCGTGCAGTGGTGGTCGGTCCTGTATTGGCGTCGGACGACGAACAGCAGCGGCTGTGAGGAAACCAGCGGGTTGGCGATCAGCGCTTCGCGACGGAGTTGTTCCAACTCGGATTGCAGGCTCTTCGCGTTTGCCGCACTTGGTTTCGCTTTGGCCCGGCTCACGATTTGGTCGAGGTGGGCGATGTACTTTTGGCCCGATGAATAGTGGTCGCCGAAGGTGTTGGTGAGGTCTTCAATGGCCGCCCGCAACGGTTCGACGCCGGCCAGTTCGGCATGTGCCATGCTGCAAGCGGCAAACACCATCGCCACAACCGACCCGATGATAATCGAGCGGCGACACATAACACGTTTCATCGACGACACCTCGACAGGGAACACCTATCAACTAAGAACATGTTTTAAAATGGGTGCCACTGCTGGCTTGCCCAGCAGTGTTGTTCCCGAAGAATGCTTCCGCACTGCTGGACAAGCCAGCAGTGGCACCCATGAACGTACTGAAGCCAATTTCATTACACTTTCTTAAGGCGAAATACTCGCCTCGAATTCCATTCTAGTACACGCCGCGAACCGGCGGCAAGCGGCTTTTTGAGCACACCGCTAAGCTCAACTAATCTCTTAGCCGAGAGTGATTTTCGGCTCAGCAGGAGCTTCGCCCTCCCGGAAGTGTGGCACGCCCAGAATGGGCGTGGAAGATAGTGACCGGATGCTCCCTCACGCCCATTCTGGACGTGCCACACGGCTTTCAAAGCAAATTGCCCGGGTGGAAGCTATCTGCCAATCTAGGGGGAGGCCCCGTGGCACAGCGGTTTCCGGTTTGGTAGAATGGTGCGAAACCCTCCTAAATATCAACCCAATTACCCTCCAGGAGAATTGAAAATGACACGTGCATCCAAACGATTTTTATCCATTTTTTGCCTGCTGGCGATTTGTTTTAGTGTCGCCGTGGCTGTCGGGGCCGAGGAAGGTTTCGAATCGCTCTTCGATGGCAAAACACTCAACGGCTGGGATGGCGATCCCAAGTTCTGGCGGGTGGAAGACGGGGCCATTACGGGCGAGACCACTAAAGACAATCCCACCAAGGCCAACACCTTTATCATCCACAAAGGCGCGCCCGTCGAGGATTTCATCTTGAAGTTCGATTATCGCATTCGTAACCACAACTCGGGCGTGCAATATCGAAGCTGGCGCGGCGATGATTGGGTCGTGGGCGGTTACCAGGCCGACATGGTTGTCGATACCGAGAAAGCACCATGGTCGGGCATCCTTTACGAGGAACGCGGACGCGGCATCCTGGCCAAGCGGGGCCAGAAGGTTGTGATCGGCCCCGACCACAAACCCAAGGTAGTCGGTTCGGTGGGCGACGCCAAGAAGTTGCTTGAAATTGTGAAGCAAAATGAGTGGAAGACGTTCGAGGTCATTGCCCGCGGCAATCACCTGGTGCACAAGATCAACGATCGGGTGATGGTCGACGTGGTCGACAAAGATCCCGAAAAGCGGAAATTCTCGGGCATCCTGGCTTTCCAACTCCACGCCGGTCCGCCTATGAAGGTCCAGTTCCGCAACGTGCGGATCAAGCGCCTACCGGCCGAAAAAAAAAAGACTGACGACAAAAAGAAAATCGTCCTGATCGCCGGTCCCAAGAGCCACGGCTACGGCGCACACGAACACAACGCCGGTTGCCTGCTCTTGGCAAAGTGGATCAACGAGAACGTGCCCGAAGCCCACGCGGTGGTCAGCCTCAACGGTTGGCCCAAGGACAAGAGCGTGTTGGACGGTGCCGCGGCGATCGTGGTTTTCGCCGACGGTTACGGCGGCCACCCGATTAACGGGCACTTCGACGAGGTCGAGGCCATGATGAAGCGGGGCGTGGGCCTCTCGCTTTTACACTATGCCACGGGCGTCGACGAGGGCAAACAGACTGAGCAGGCCATCCGCTGGACGGGCGGCGTTTTCGCCAAGGACTGGTCGGTCAATCCCCACTGGAACGCCAAGTTCGAGAAACATCCCGCGCACGAGATCAACCGCGGCGTGAAGCCGTACGAGATCGAGGACGAGTGGTACTACAACATGCGTTTCCCCAAAGATAATAAGGGAATCGAGCCGGTGCTGGTGGCCGTGCCCCCGGAGAATACCCGCACCCGTCCCTACGGCATGTTCAGCGGCAATCCCACGGTCCGCGCCAACAAAGGCCGCCCCGAGATCCTGGCCTGGGCCATCCAGCGCCCCGACGGCGGACGCGGCTTCGGCCACACCGGCGGCCACTGGCATGCCAACTGGGGCGACGACAATTTCCGCAAGCAACTGCTGAACTCCTGCCTATGGGTCGCCGGCATAGAAGTCCCGCCCAACGGCGTGGAAACGAAGCGACCCACAATCGCTGAGCTAGAGGCTAACCAGGATTATCCGAAGCCGAAGGACTACGACAACAGTCGCATGAAGCGGATTCTTGCGAAGTAGAACAATATAGGCGGAAAATGGTGCTAACCGTCAAAGCCGGTCACTTCCTAAGAATATAACGCAATGGCGCAAAGACGCAGGGGCGCAAGGATTGTCTTATAGTCTTCTTTGCGTCATCGCGTCCTGGCACCATTGCGTTTCCTTATAAATACCTGCACACGGGCAAGAAAGTAGATGAGTAACCATGAAACTGAAGCAATTCGTATTCGGACTAATATTGTTAGTCGTTACTCTGGCGGGCGCGGTGCCGGCCGGGGAACTTGAAGATAATTTCCGCGAGCCGCCGGAGTCTACCCGGCCGCGGTGTTACTGGTATTGGATGGACGGTTGCTTCAGCAAGGATGGTATCACGCGCGACCTTGAAGCCATGCGTCGCGTGGGCATCGGCGAGGCGTACATCGGTATCATCAGCGGGCAGAGTGGAACGCCTCAATGCGACGGGATCAAGGCCCTGACCGATCAGTGGTGGGGTTTTATCGAACACGCCGTGCGCGAAGGGGGCCACGTGGGAGTCGACATCGGCATGTTCAACTCGCCGGGCTGGAGTCAGTCGGGCGGGCCGTGGGTCAAACCGCATGAGGCCATGCGATATGTCGCATTGCCGGAAATGCAACTGCGCGGGCCACAAAAATTCGAGGGCAAATTGCCGACGCCGCCGGGTGAATTTCAGGACATCGCGGTGCTGGCGTTCCCGGTGCCGTCCAGCGAAGGCGAGCAGGCAAAAGAAACCGGCCGTACAGCGACTGAGGTGACGTTCGAAATGCCGGCGCCGTTCACGGCACGGAGTCTGACGGTGAAGCCGGTGAAGCCCATAAACATCATGGCCGAATTGCAGGTATCCGACGACGGCAAGCAATATCGGACGGTCAAGAAGTTCGCGATTGACCGACACAATCTCAAGCAAAATGTCGGTCCGGTGCCGCTGGCCCCGGTGGTGGCCTCTTTCCCGGCTACGACATCGCGGTTTTTCCGGTTGAAATTATCGGGCAAGTGTGAACTGGGAGATATTATCCTTTCGCCGGCCGTACGCGTGGAGAGTATTGCGGAAAAATCGCTCGTGAAAGTCTTTCAAGACCCGTTGCCGCCGTTCGATTTCTATTCGTGGCCGCAGCAAGACGAACCGGAATCCGCGAACCTCATGGTCCGACCGGATGCGGTCCGCAACATCAGCCACTTGATGGAAGCCGACGGCACCTTACGCTGGGAGGTGCCGGATGGAGAGTGGATCGTGCTGCGCACGGCGATGACGCCGACGGGGGTCGAAAATTCACCGGCCCCGCCCGAAGCCACGGGGCTGGAGGTCGACAAGATGAACCGCGAGGCGTTGAAATCGCACTTTGACGCGTATATCGGTGAACTCCTTAAGCGGATGCCGGCCGCGGATCGCAAGGCCTGGAAACACGTGGTTGCCGACAGCTACGAGATGGGACCACAGAACTGGACAGACGGTTTCGCCGGGGAGTTTCGTAAGCAGTATGGTTACGATCCGTTTCCATGGTTGCCGGTTTTGACGGGACGGATAGTCGGCAGCGCGGATCAGTCGAACAGGTTTCTCTGGGACTTGCGGCGGCTGGTCGCCGAACGTGTGGCGCGAGATTACGTTGGAGGATTGCGCGACCTCTGCCGGCAACATGGGTTGAAGATGTGGTTGGAGAACTATGGCCACTGGGGATTCCCCAGCGAATTTCTGTTGTACGGCGGTTTTTGCGATGAAATCGGCGGCGAGTTTTGGGCCTCGGGCAGTCTCGGCAGCATTGAGCTGCGCGACGCGGCGAGCGCGGCGCACATATACGGCATGCCGGTGGTCTGGGCCGAGGCGTTTACCGGCGGTCCGGCCTTCG
>JAFGTN010000159.1 GCA_016934075.1 Pirellulales bacterium | reverse complement strand
TTCAGCAACAGGTTATGGCCGCGACTTTCGCAGTCGGCCAGTAGCTTCATTACTTCGTCGGCCGTGCGGTGCCGGGCGTTTTCGTTGTTAAACCACATCACTGCACCACTGCCCGTCTTAGGATCTACTTGCAGTGTGGTGCAGATCTCGACGGGCTTGCCGGCTAGTTTGCGCCTGACATCTTCCGGCAGATGCTTGTTCTCCGCCGGTGGATAAGGCTTATGTTCGGGAGCCAGGAAATCTTCCTCGCCGGTGGCGCCGTGCTTGAACGATATCAGACAATGCGGCTGCAACTCGCGGATCATGGCGTACGTTTCGCTTAGTCGCGGGAATAGCTCGGGACGGCGATAGTAGACGTGGATGGAATCAAACCACAACCCGGCGAGGGGACCGTATTGAGTCAAGTACTCACGTAATATGGCATGGTTGCGTTTGATCTTCGAGGGGCGGGTCTCTTGTATGCTGTGGTAGACGTAGAGGAAGAAGCCCAACTTGCGCTTGCGGCAGGCCTCGGCCAGTTCGGCCACCAGGTCGCGGTGGGCTGGGGTGTCCATGATATTGGGCTTGCCGTTTTTCGTGCGGTAGAGGTGCAAACCGCCGTGGTGCAGGGGCGTGAAGTTGAGGTACTTCATGCCGGCCTCGATGGCCAGGTCGGCGATCAGATCGGCATCGAATTTCTCGGCCGCGAATTTTTCCAGAATGCCGTCCAACGTGGCCTTGCCCGCCAGCACGGCCCGCTTGCCGCCCGGGATGGGACTGAGCATGCCGTAGTGGACGAATAGTCCGAATTTGGCATCGCGGAACCACTTGAGTGCCGCTGCACGGGGATCTTTTTTGTATTCATCCTCGTAGCCGGTCAGGTGCGGCGGAATCTTGGCCGTAGCCGCCGGGCAGCGTGGTGTTTGGGCCATCGGATGTAGAATGATGGAGCCGGCGCCGATCGCGCCGATTTTCAAAAGGTCACGGCGGGTATGGGACATGTTTGGAAATTTCTTATCTGGAGGTGGGATTGAATTTGGTAGGGCGAGGCTCTTGCTGAGATCCATAGCCGGGTTACAACCCGGCCTCCAAGTCTCCATCGCCGGGTTACAACCCGGCCTATGGGCCTTTTTCTTGCCGGAATCAATACTCCCGCTTTGTAATAATGCCCGGCTGGGGAACAGGGTACGTGCCGTCGTCGTGGGCTTTGACCGGTGGGGCGGAATCCATCGTGAATTTATCCACGCCGGGAGCATATTCCTGCTTGCAGTTGAGCATTTCGTCGAAGGTGATTATGCGACCGGTATGGGCCGCCTTTCGGCCCATGTTGCACACGACCGAAGCTTCGACGCCTTTTTTCACTTCATTATAGGGTTTGTCGTTGCGGACGGCGTCGACCAGATCGTTCCATTCGTTGTTGTAGGGACTGAGTTGGTCCGGGGCCGTTTTCGACTGCCAGATCATGTCCGAGCGTTTGAAGGTATGGGTTTTGTAGGTGCTCGACGGTGCCCCGCAGTCGCCCGACTTGGAGATGACCGCAGCGCCCTTCGTGCCCTGCGCGCAACTCGAATGATTGTAATAGCAACCGGCCATACAACGTCCTTCCAGCATCAGTTTGGCGCCGTCGGCAAAGGTGTATTCCACCGAATACGTGTCGAAGTTCTGGTCGACGTATGGCTTGCCGTCCGCATCACTGCGATAGTGGCGCCCGCCCACACCTGATGCTTTTTCGGGCCAGGCGTTTTTCATCCAGCAGGAGTTATCGATGACGTGGATGTAAAAGTCGTTGAAGCATCCGCCGCTGGCCCAGATGAAGCTATGAAAACGTTGGATTTGCCAGAGTAATTCGCTGGGCTTGCCCGGCCATCGCGTGGAAAACGCAGTGGACAACGGACCGATGAGCCGGTAGGCGCGGAGCAGGAAGATATCGCCGATTTCGCCATGCGCGATACGGTCGTGCAATTCTTGTATGGACCGGCTATGTCGCGACATCAGGCCCACGCCAACCTTGAGGTTCTTGGCCTTCGATTCTTCGGCTTGTTTCAGCATGCGGCGGGCGGTGGGCCCGTCCGACGCCAACGGCTTCTCCATGAAAACATTAAGGCCCTTTTTAATGGCGTAGCCGAAATGCACCCAACGGAAGGCCGGCGGTGTGGCGAAGATAGCGATGTCGCCCGACTTGAGACAATCCATGGCGTTGCGGTAGGCGTCGAAACCGACAAAGCGCCGTTCGGGCGGAACATCGATGCGGTCGCCCAAGCCCGCGGAAGTGGTCCGATCCCAACTGGCCTTGATCCCGCGATTCAAGTACTTCAGTCCATTTTCTATTCGATTGGGGAAGACGTCGGCCATGGCGACTAATTTCACCGGCCCCCGCTTGACTATCAAGGCGTTGGCGGCGGCGCCGATGCCGCGAGCACCGCAACCGATCAAGGCCAACTGTATAGTATTGTTTTCGGCCGCGTGCACTTGTGGAATGCTGATGCCCGCCAGTGAGGAAACCATAGCTGCACGGCCGGTGTTTTTGAGGAAGTTGCGACGGGAAGACTCTTGTTGAGTTTCTTTATTCATAACGTGTTTCTTCCTTCCTTGTGGTACAGTTTTTTGTAGCACAGCCGCCCACGGCTGTGAGTATTTGTATTAGCTGCCGTGTGGCACGCCCAGGATGGGCGTGGTGGCCTCTATATCGACCGCTACCTATCACGCCCGTACTGGGCATGCCACACATCCGCCGAAAACGATTTTTTCAAAGGTTAAACTACCTACTTGTCACCGAACAGCTCTCGAATGGCC
The DNA here is from genome assembly GCA_016934075.1 of Pirellulales bacterium. Lineage (GTDB taxonomy): Bacteria > Planctomycetota > Planctomycetia > Pirellulales > Thermoguttaceae > JAFGTN01. The sequence continues at coordinate 4,488 of JAFGTN010000159.1, read as the reverse complement.
TTCTTCAAGACCGGTTCCGATTTAGGGCTCACGCGCGAAGCGCTGGGTTCGTATCCACCTTCGGGGAAAGACTTCTCCGTGCAGATATACCCCGGTCCCAGATCGCCGTATGCCGCTACCGCCACAAAACCGTCAGGGCGTTGCTTCTGTGCATAAAGCTGGTACTCGAGCATGCACTCGCCGCAGAGGTTAAGGATGTAGACGTCGTTGATCTGCAAAGATGTAAGCTCTATGGGGCGATCGGCACGCTGGGCAAAGGCCACCCGGGTCGCCGCGCGGACGCGAGTACTATTTGCGACCTTGAGATCCTTCATCACGGCCATGTTGTCTTCGATGCGGTTGCCGGCGTCGGTGCGCTTGTCGAACTTCACGTCAGTCGTGCGCCACTTGAACGACTTGACCGGCTGGTACTTGGTCGCTTTGGCCGATGCTACCAGGCCGGCGTGCAGGCGGTCGGTCAATTCATCGCGGGCTTTCCAGCTTCGGTTGTTATATTTACCCAGAGCCACGTCAGCGCCGCAGCCGTTGAAGTAGATTTGGAACACGCCCTCGCTATCTTCGAGCCGCTTGCGGGCGAAGCCCGGCATATCGCTGCAGACGCGGGGATCGCCGTAGCGTGTTTGCGGATGCGTGGCGTAGTAATGCAGGCGAGCCAGCGGTTTCTCACCGCGGGCGAAAGTTATCGTCTTCACGAAGGGGTCAATTTTTCCTTCGGGTAAGGCGATCAGCTTGGGGTCGGTGGTCGAACTCAAACGCCCGTGGAACTTGCCGTCGATAATAATCCGCCGACTCGATGCAACCCGATCGACCTTGGCCTGACTGGTGCCGATCGAATCGAACGGTTCGAGTCGCGCGAGCGAATCCTTCACCGATTTGGCCAGGCGGTCGGTCACCTCGTCCATAAATTTGACGTCGACATACATGGGAAAATCTTTGAACTGGTCCAAGAGTTTCTGGGCGTCGCCATCGGTGTAGGGAGCCGTGTGCGGGTGCACGCATTGAATGGCTACGTGTGAAACGTCGACACCCGCCCCGGCGGCCAGCTTCGAGCGGAACAACTCATACGACGAATTGCACAATCCGCACCAATCCAAAGCACAAAGAACGTAACGTTCATCGCCGGCCTCGATCACAACACCCTTGGCCAGCAATGGTGTCTCGATGGTTTTCACTCGCACCAGCCAGATGAGCGGATGCCCGTCTTTAGGTGGAGAGGTGTCGCAGCTAAATGTCGAGATGCGGTAAGGGCCATCCTTGGCAGCAAGAACGTCCGACACGCACAGTGACAAGATCACTAACGAAACAAACATAATTGGCCAACAGGCAAAACAAATAGCCCGGAAACGGAGATTCTTGAAAAAGGCGGGGACAACGAAAAGCGTCATGTTAACTCCTTTTGTCGGCATGGGATATAATCCCGTTGGAAGGTGGGTACGGGGCAATGAAACTGCAGAAAACATCGGCCCAGCCGGGTAAAGGCACTTTTATTTTCCACGCATGGAAGCGAGCCGTCAAGCTTTTGCGGGACACACTGTTGATTGCAACTGTTTATTCAAGTTCCCAAGCAAGCCAATATTACCTGGCGATCGTGTTAAATGGTTATCAAACCATGATTTACCACTCCTGAATAGCATCTTCATGAAGTCAGACTTGATATTCCATTTCATGGTCAATTATGTCTAAGGAGGGGATAGAAGTGGACCGCATACCCCTCAGTAGAGCCGAATACCGTCTATTTGCAGTGCATTTGCTTGACATAACCACGCGGCACCCGTATGATCCCCATATCATAGGGGATACGAAAAATGAAGTTATCTCGAACTGTGGCCTACGCGGTCCAAGCCACTTTGCACCTGGCGCATGCGAATTCAAGCGAGCCGGTTCCTTGTAGTCGTTTGGCGACTGAAGGACAAATGCCCGAGAGGTTTTTGCTGCAAATTCTCCGCAATCTGGTAGCGCATGGAATTCTAACCTCCACCCGAGGTGTCGATGGCGGGTATTCGCTTGATCGCGATCCTGACGAAATCTCTCTGTTGGACGTTATCGAGGCTATTGACGGCCCCCTGGTGCCCAACCTGCCTTTGGGCGAAGGGCTCCCTACCGAGTCGCAATTACGCCTGAAAGAGGTGATTTCCGACATTACCGAGGAATCTCGCCGACAGTTGGCGACAATCAAGCTGGCCCACCTATTGCCAGAACCTGCTACGGAACTGGTCGGCGAAGGTGTCGGCCACTAGGCCAAACTCCAACTAAGTCGAGAATCGCTGAATGCGGTGTGCTCATAGTACATCTATGAACACGTGGTGGTCTTTCACTACGAAATATCTTGTTCCCATTCTCGTAGTGCCAAACGACTGGGCAAACTGAAACTCTTCTGGGAACTAGGAAGACCTTGTTGGTAGGAACCGGTGGTGATAAAATAACGGATTACTTTTAGTCGAGACTCTAAGACCTTCCGCGCATACGCGCCTGGCGGACGGCCGCCTGTCTGAAGAAATAGCCCCGTCGGAGCCAGTGACGTGGAAAGCCTGCCGGTCGAAATGGTCGAGGGCGAATCGCGACGGGTGGTGGGTATCCTCTTGCGAAGCGACGTAATGCGACGATACCGTCAAGAAATCCTTAGCGCGAGGCAATGACCACATGGAAAATACGGTCCTAAAAGAATCTGAACTGAAAGACCGGTTGGATTTCGCCGTCCGCGCGGCGCGTCTGGCCGGGGGATTGACGCTCGACCATTTTCGTTGCGACGATCTGACTGTCGAACATAAGGCAGATGATTCGCCGGTGACCGTTGCCGACAGACATGCCGAACAGAGCCTTCGCAAACAGATCGACGAGGAGTTTCCCGACGACGCGATTCTCGGTGAAGAATTCGACGACAAGCATGGCACCTCAGGTTTCCGTTGGATACTCGACCCTATCGACGGCACGCAATCCTTCGTGCACGGCGTGCCGCTTTACAGCACACTGGTGGCCGTCGAGCACGGCGGCGAGAGCATTTTGGGCGTGATCTGCCTGCCGGCACTGGACCAGTGCGTGTATGCCGCATCTGGCATGGGGGCCTGGCAGGTGTCGGGCAACGGAGATCCCAAGCCCGCCAGAGTATCAAAGCACACATCACTAGGCGAAGGACTGTTCCTGACCAGCGAGGTTGACGGTTTCAGCGAAATCGGCCGCCATGATACGTACTTGCGATTGCAGTCGGCGGCGCGAGTATGCCGCACCTGGGGCGACGGATACGGATACGCCATGGTGGCCACCGGGCGAGCCGACCTGATGGTCGACCCCATCATGGCCGTCTGGGATGCCGGACCGCTGCTGCCCATCATGGAAGAAGCCGGCGGCACCTTCACAGATTGGATAGGCCGACCCACAATCCACTCCGGACAAGGTATAGCAACAAACGGACTGATTCTGCCTGAGGTGCTTTCGCTGATTGGTGGGGAGTAGGCGTGAAAAATGTCCGAACCCGATCACATATATTCCATTTCAGAAGTTACCTTCCTGCTGAAGGATCTTGTGGAAACGACATTTCCTTCGGTTTGGGTTGCGGGCGAGATCAGTGATTTCGCCCGACCTCGCTCGGGGCACTGCTACCTTACGCTCAAGGACGACCGTTGCCAGATGCGAGCCGTGATTTGGAAGGGTACGGCTGCGCGGTTGAAATTCGACGTCGAGGACGGATTGGAAGTCGTCTGTCGGGGGCACATCGACGTCTACGCTCCGAGGGGCAGCTACCAGTTGATCGTCGAAGAGATTCAGCCTCGCGGCGTGGGCGCGTTGGAACTGGCGCTGCGGAAACTCCGCGAGAAGCTCGCGTCCGAGGGGCTCTTTGAACCGGCACGAAAGAAACGTCTGCCTGCTTTTGCTCGTCGCGTGGGCGTAGTTACCAGTCCCACGGGCGCGGCTGTGCGAGATTTCCTGGAGGTTTTGCGTCGACGCTGGCGAGGTGTAGACGTATTGGTGGCTCCCACGCGAGTGCAAGGCGAAGGCGCTGCCGCGGAAATCGCCGCCGCGATCGCCGACCTGAATCGCATGCCGTCGGACATCGATTGCATTGTCGTTACCCGTGGCGGGGGCAGCCTGGAAGACCTTTGGGCATTTAACGAAGAGCCGGTGGTTCGTGCCGTGGCAGCCTCGCATATTCCCGTGATATCGGCCATCGGCCATGAAATCGATGTTACGCTTACCGATCTGGCTGCCGACGTTCGCGCGGCCACGCCCAGCGAAGCGGCCGAGTTAGTTGCGCCCACGGCCGATGAAATATCGGCCTCGTTGGGGCATCTGGGCGCACGCCTGGTATCGGCGTTGCGCCACAACGCAAGCAACGCAAAGCGACGACTAGACGGCGTAATCAATGCCCGCGCGTTTCGTCGTCCCCACGATCTCGTAGCCGACCGTGCTCGACGTATAGATGAACTCGACGCCCGTCTGACCCGATCGCTGGGCCATCGCCAAAACCTGGCCCAAACCCGTCTGGACGCCATG
>JAFGTN010000158.1 GCA_016934075.1 Pirellulales bacterium | reverse complement strand
TTGAACTTCCTCAGCATCAGCGGCCATTCGATCGGCCCCAACCTCAAGCCCGACAACCTCAAGCTGCGACAAACGGCGCCCGGCCGCTACGTGGGCGAGTTTCCGGCCGCCGACGCCGGCAGCTATTTCCTCATGATCAACCCGGGCCAGGGCCAGGCGCCCATCCGCACCGGTTTCAACGTACCCTACTCCAGCGAGTTCCGCGACCAGGCAACCAATGACGCTCTTTTGGACGAAATGGCGGAACTCAAACCCAAAGACAGCGATCCCGGCGCGGTAATCGAAGCCACGGACGACGGCAAGGGCACGGCCATGGAGCAACTTCTGTCGATCAATACCTTCCGCCACAACCTGCCCAAGGCGACCAGCAGCCAGGAAGCCTGGCACTATGTGTTGCTGGTGGCAGCTTGTATATTTTTCGCCGACGTGTTTACTCGACGCGTACAGGTCAGCTTCGAGTGGGTGCCGCCGCTGGCCGCCAAGGTCCGCGACCGCGTGCTGGGCCGCGCGGTCGAAGAAGCCCAGCCCGAATACATGGAACGCCTGCAAAGCCGCAAGGCCGAAGTCGCCGAACGCATCGAACAGGTCCGTAGCGACACCCGCTTCGAATTGCCCGCCGAAAGCGACGAAGCGCCGGCCGATATCGGTTCGGTCGAAGAACTCGCCGGCGACGCTGCCACCAAGCCCAAGAAAGCCAAACCTTCGAAGCCATCGATCGCCGCGGATAAGAAAGCGGAAGAAGAAAGCTATACGGAACGGCTGTTGAAGGCCAAGAAAAAAGTCTGGGAGGAACGGGATGAGAAGAAGTAGAGGATAGAGGATAGAGGACGGAAATAACGAATGTCGAAATCAGAATGAGGAAAGAAATAGGAATGACTAATGACCAAGGTTCAATGATCAATGTCCAATGATCAATAATGAAACCTTTTATCCTATGTCTTATGTCTTATGTCTGTAGTCTGAAAACTGAGAACTGATAACTGATAACTGATAACTGATAACTGATAACTGATAACTGATAACTGATAACTCAAATCAATAACCAACAGGAACAACCAATGAGCATAGCCGAAACCATGGAGAAGAGGGCGCGGCAGTTTGTCGAGCGATATCAGGCCGTTTATCAACAGATCGGCCGTGTCATCGTGGGCCATGAAGAGATCGTGCACGGCGTATTGACATGCCTTTTCGTGGGCGGGCATTGCCTGCTCGAGGGCGTGCCCGGGCTGGGGAAGACACTATTGGTCCGCTCGCTCGCGCAGGTCTTGGACCTCGACTTCTCGCGCATCCAGTTCACGCCCGACCTTATGCCGGCCGACATCCTGGGCACCAACATGGTCATGGAAACGCCGGAAGGAAAGCGCATCTTCGAATTTCAAAAGGGTCCCATCTTCACGCAGATCTGCCTGGCCGACGAAATCAACCGCGCCACTCCCAAAACACAGTCCGCCATGCTCGAGACCATGCAGGAAGGTACCGTCACCGCCTCGGGACACCGTTATCAACTGAAAAAACCCTTCTTTGTCATGGCCACTCAGAACCCCATCGAACAAGAAGGCACATACCCATTGCCCGAGGCCCAGCTCGACCGTTTCTTCTTCAAACTCGTGGTGGGCTACTCCAACCGCGAACAGCTCAATACGATCATCGATCGCACCACGCGGCAGGAAATTATCGAGCCGGCCAAGGTCATGGACGGCAAGGAAATCCTCGATTGGCAGTCGCTGGTCCGCGAGGTCGTCTTGGCCAAACACGTGCAGGACTACATCGTCCGCCTCGTGTTGGCCACTCACCCCGACGGTCAATTTGCCATGCCTGTCACCAACCAGTATCTCCGCTGGGGCGCCAGCCCGCGTGGAGCGCAAACCCTGGCCCTGGGCGCCAAGGTACGGGCCTTGCTCGATGGTCGCTACAACGTCAGTTTCGAGGATGTCCGCCGCGTATACCTGCCCTCCATGCGGCATCGGGTTATCGTCAACTTCGAGGCCCAGGCCGAATCCATCGAGCCCGATCAGGTGCTGTTGGAGATCCTGGAGAAGGTGCCGGAGAAGGCAGAGGAGAAATGAGGAATGTCGAAACCGGAATGAGGAAAGAATTAGGAATTTACAATAACGAATAAACACCTGGTACCGGGTAGCCCCGATAGCTTGCCTATCGGGGTGCCGCAGGCACAAGAGGCAATAGTGTTGTTTCCTTTTGCGGCTAGCACTGCCCTGATAGATGAGCTCTCAGAGCTTCCCGGCAACAAAATAAATTCACGGTGCGTGCAAGCACACACCCTACAAAGATACATTAGATGCAATAAATATGGACCTCCTTCCACCCGAACTTTTAGCACGCCTGGAAAAGATGGAACTCATCAGCCGCAAGATATTTCGCGGTCGCATGAAGGGCGAGCGCCGCAGCCGCCGCAAGGGGCAGTCGGTGGAGTTCGCCGATTTCCGTAGCTACGTGCCCGGCGACGACCTGCGTTTTATCGACTGGAACACCTACGCGCGGCTCGACAAGTTGTTCCTCAAGATGTTCTTCGAGGAAGAAGACCTGCATTTTTATGCCCTGCTCGACGGCAGCCTCTCGATGGATTACGGCGACCCCACCAAGTTCGAGTATGCCAAGCAACTGGCCGCCGCCTTGGGTTTTGTGGGCTTGATCCGCGGCGACCGCGTGAAGATCGAAACACTGGGCCAATCGCACAAAGCCGCCTCGCCCGTCTTCCGCGGCCGGCACAGCATGTGGCGGATGATCGAACATATAGACGGTTTCGCCTCGGGCGAGCCCACCACGCTGGCCGAAGGCGTGAAGAACTTCTGCCTTCGCAACTCGGGAAAGGGCATCGTCGTTGTAATGAGCGACCTGATGGACAAAGCCGGCTTTCAGCCGGCCCTGCGTTATCTCTTGGCCCAGGAAATGGACGTCTACGTGATCCACATCCTTTCGGCCGAGGAGATCGATCCCGATATCAAGGGCGACCTGCGGCTGGTTGATTGTGAGGATCAGGATGTTGCCGAGATAACGGTAAGCGTTCCGCTATTGAGCAGGTACCAAAAAACCTTGGCGGCTTTTATTGAGACGGCTCGCGATTATTGCACCCGCCGCGGTATGGTCTATCTGCTGGCCAAAAATGAGGTGCCCGTCGATGAACTGATTACCGGCTATCTTGCCAAACGGGGGTTGGTACGCTGATGTGGCCTCAATGGATGAACATGTTGTCCTGGTGGCAGTGGGCGATCATGGCGGCGATTCCGCCGGCGATCATCGCGCTGTATTTCCTCAAGCTCAAGCGTCTTCCGCTCGAGGTGCCCAGCACCTACCTCTGGCAGCGCTCCATCGAGGACTTGCACGTCAACAGCATCTGGCAACGTCTCCGCAAGAGCCTTTTGTTGTTCTTGCAGCTTTTGATCATATTGATTGCCATCCTGGCGCTGCTGCGGCCCGGCTGCCGTGGCAATAAGCTTATTGGCGAACGTTTCGTATTTCTGATCGACAATTCGGCCTCGATGCGTGCAACCGACCAGGATCCCAACCGCCTCGACGAGGCCAAGCGGCGCGCCGTGCAGATGATCGACGAGATGCACTCCGGTGATGTGGGCATGGTCGTAAGCTTCGCCGATACGGCCCGCGTCGAACAGATGTTTACCGACAATCGCCGCAGCCTCTGCCGCGCGGTCGAGGCCATAAAACCCAGCAGCCGTTCGACTTCGCTGGGCGAGGCGTTGAAAGTCGCCTCGGGCCTGGCCAATCCCGGCCGGACGTCCTACGAGGAAAGCGACATCCAAACGGCAGAGGCCTTGCCCGCCACGGTCTATATCCTCAGTGACGGCCGTTTCGACGACGTCAGCAATTTTTCCTGGGGAAACCTTACGCTCATCTACCTGCCCATCGGGCAGGAAGAAGCCGCCAACATAGCCATCCTAGCTTTCAGCGTCCGCCGCCACGAAACCCGAGCAGACAAGTTGCAGGCGTTCGCGCGGATCGAAAACTTCGGCACCGACGACGTTTCTCTTTCCGCCGTCTTGCGGCTCGACGGTGAAGTTATCGACGCCGCCAAGATCGATATCGGCGGCGGCGAAGTCGAAGGCGTGACCTTCGATCTGGGCGCAACCGATTCCGGCAAGCTGGAATTATCGATCAACTCCCACGATGATCTGGAAATCGACGACAAGGCCTACGCCGCAATCAACCAGCCCCGCAAGGCACACGTGTTACTCGTCACGCCCGGCAACGAACCTTTGGAACTGGCCCTGGCCACGCCGCTTGCCAACGAGCTGGCCGATATAGACATCCAATCACCCGACTTCCTCAACAACAAGCAATACCAGACCACGTCCCAAAGCGGCGGCTACGATCTGGTTATTTTCGACCGTTGCGCCCCCAAGGAAATGCCGCAGGCCAACACGTATTTCATCGGTGCGATTCCGCCCGGCGAGGCTTGGAAAGCCGCAGAAAAGGTCGACGTGCCCAACATTATAGATGTCGACCCGGCCCACCCCATAATGCAATGGATCGTGATGGACGACGTATTGCTGCACGAAGGCCGGCCGCTGATACCCCCGGCGGGCGCAACCACCTTGATCGATACTCACGCCGGTCCCATGCTGGTCATCGCTCCACGCGAAGGCTTCGAAGATGTCGTGCAAGGATTCATGCTCATCGAAAACGCCGGCGAAGGTGATGAGGCGGGGATCTACGCACGCACCAATTGGCCCATCCGCCCGAGTTTCCCCGTATTTGTTTTCAATCTGCTCGATTACCTTGGCGGCGGACAACGGGCAACCGCCGCCGGAGGTGTTCAACCGGGCCAGGCGGTGGTTATCGACGCGCCCGCGTCGGCCGCGAAAGCATCGGGCAAAAAAATTTCCGTGCGCACCCCCAGCGGAAAAACAATCAGTTTGAAAGAATCGCGACCCGGCCGATTCAACTTTACTGATACTGACGAACAGGGAATTTACGAAGCCCTTTACGACGGTAAATCTTTCCTGCGTTTTGCCGTTAATCTTTTTGACTCCACCGAAAGTCATATTGTGCCGCGAAAGGCCTTCGAGGCAGGCCCCACCGCCGTGGAGGGTCAATCCGGGTGGAAAGAATCTCGCAAAGAATTTTGGCGCTGGTTGGTCTTGGCGGGGCTGGTAATCTTGCTTTTCGAATGGTATATCTATAATCGTCGAGTATATCTGTAGTGTCCCCCCGCTATGGTGCCGCAATTGCCATATGCGAGCTATACGTGTATCTCGGTATAGAAAGATTGTTTCCAAGAATTGCTTGAGATTTGCGAATACGGCAGAAACAGTTTCATCATGCAAAACGGGCCATCATAAGGAAGCCATTTTTGCGACAAATAGTTATGGAACTGTTATAAAAAACCATACGGACATTAAGCCGGGTGTACCTCCGATCATGATGAAACTCGCCTCACCAAAAAGCAAGACGCCCACCGGTAAGAAAGCCAGTCGCAAAAGGCTTTTGCAGGGTAAGCACCGGCAGAAGGTCGGTCGCCGGCAGTCGCGCATCAAACATTCAGAGCGCAAGCAGGCTCGCCTGGAAAACGGCGAGCGGAAAAACGTGCTCAACCGCATTATCGAAAACCGGCTGATCAAAGAGATCAGTTACGAGCAGTATCGCGACAAGGTCCGCGGCGTTTATGACGGACCTCAAGGCGCCATCCTGGCCACCTGCAGTATGCTCTCGCTGCACACTCCCTTGGGCGACCGCATGTTCCGCGAGCGGCACTTCGATCTCCGCGGCGCGAAAAACATCCTCGACGTCGGCAGCGGCGCCGGCCAGATCGTCAAACATGTTCTTAAATATGCCGATACCCGTGCCGACATCACCTGTTTCGACCTGTCGCACGAAATGCTCCGCCGCGCCCGCAACCGCCTCAAAGACGACCGCCCCCGGCTTGTCGTGGCCGACCTGGCCTCGCTGCCCTTCGGAGACAACTCGTTCGACACGGTCACCTGCGGTTACGTGCTCGAACACCTGCCCGATCCCCGCGACGGCCTGGCCGAACTTGCCCGCGTCATGACCCCGGGAGCGCAAATGTTGCTTTTAACCACCGAAGACAACTTCTCCGGTGCTTGGACCAGCCGCATGTGGCGTTGCCGCACCTACAACCGCGCCGAACTCCGTCGCACCTGCACCGAACTGGGTCTCCGCTGGGACAAAGAGCTGTGGTTCACAAAGATGCACAAAGTCTTTCGAGCCGGCGGAATCTGCGTGCGACTGGTTAAAGAGTAGGGTGTGCTTGCACGCACCAGTAACGGGAGGGCGAAGCTCCCGCTGAGCCGGGAACATCATACAGGGTTACAGGTATATCATAATTGCGTATAAAATTTGAATTTCCGCAGACTATGCCTGAAAAAGTTCCTTGGTACACTCTTTTCTGCCCTCGTTGCAAAAAGGCACTCGGTATTGGTCAGTCCGCCTGGACGTGATTAATCTGAGGAACGAGTGACGAAGCCAAAATGACCGAATGACCAATGTTCAAGGTTCACAGATCAATGTCCAACAATCAAACCTCCTATTCTAAGTTTTAAGTTCCATCTTCACTCTCTATGACCATATGTCCATCAAGATCAAGTGGATTTTCATCATTTCCTATTTTGCGTATACCACCATAATTAAACCGTTTCATAACCAAAGAGAGTTGTATAAAATAGGGAAGCGGCCCTCTGGGATTTATGTTCATCTGGAGGTGAGGATCATGATCGCTACCTATTCGAAGAGCAGTTCTTTTGCTCTGTATTTCGTGATTCTTGTTGCCGTCGCATGGACATTTCCCGCGCCTACGGCGTGGGCAATCCATTTCCCCGGCGCGCCCAGCAGCGTCGAAATCGACAAATATCTTCTTGTAGGTATGAGGGATTACAGTCGGGGTGTTGCCGTCAATGTGAGAGATAGCGAACTCGGTGCCAATCAGGAAGTAGTGTCCAGCGGTATTATTGGTCCGGGCCAGAGAGTGGGTTCTTACGCGGGCGGTTTGGACCTGACGCCTACGTTTATTCCTAATCCAGGCATGACACACCTCAACTCCGATAACCGTTGGGACGCCGTGTCCCCGAGCAATACCGTAGGAATTGCAGACACAATCCCCGTTTCAGCGCCCCTCTTCGAGGGTATCAACTTTACCGGCAACATCGCCTTGACCAGCAACCAGGGCAAATTCAGCATGTCTAACGTCGATGTCAACGCGAACATTGGTGTACACACGGCACAAACTTCCGCTGCAGACAGCAGGACCGGTGTCAGAAACACAACCTGGTTTTCCGGACCGGACATTGCCGCACCTGGTGTTCTTCTCAACCCCGATCCTAACGGCGTTTCCACCTTCAACCCGACCAACCTGCTGGGCGAGCTTGCTTCATGGAAAACGTTCATACAGGGCCTGACGGCGGAATTTGTCATCACCGGGGATATCATAAACCGGAATTACCGGGACAGCATCCCAAAAGTCAACAACATCAGCAAACTGGATGCCAACAAGGACGGCCTTGCCGTAATCGATATCGACAGAGGCGATAGCGACTTCATAGTCAGAAACACCGACTGGATCCTCGATGGCGACGAGGGCGTTTTCGTGATCTTCAGGATTCGAGGTCAGAGCAACGTTATAATCGAAAATTCGAGTATTCTGATTGGCGACAGGGGAATAGCAGGAGGATCTTCAACACATCCTGTGACCGATATCGGCGCCATCTTTTTCAAGGGTGACGAAGAAGGTTCCGACAGTTCGGATCAAGTCTTCCAAGTTAATAACGCAATACTCAGCGGTGTTGGTCTATGGGACCTGGTCACCATCGGCGACGCACACGCAACGGATAACACAACCGAAATCGCGATTAACGACAGTCAAGGCTCCGCCCAGTTCATCAGCTCGTACATCAATCTAGACAACACGCGTTTCACCAAATACCCCAACGATCTTCTGGACGGAATCCCGAGTCCGTCGATAGTGCCGGAACCCTCGTCACTCCTGATATGGCTGGGCATGGGAGTGGTTATCTTCGCATTTGGACTCCGCCGCCGCTAGGACACTTGTGGGCAAAAACCAGCCAAAGACACTACTTTGCCGGGAAGCATTTCGACTACTTCTTTTCTGCCGCTGCTTCGCCCTGTTTTTCCACCAGTTCATTCCACTTGTCTTGCTGCTTGTCGTTGAGCATGTTTATCAACGAAGCGTAGGCCCCTTCCAGAATCGACATTTGCTTTTGCGTGAATTCTTCCTGGTTTTCCGTGGCGCCGGTGGCGTTCAGTTTTGCCAGTGATTGATCGGTGTATTCAAGAATTTGCGCACTTTCTACTTGCTGCAGATCGCTGAGGCCCATCTGCCGGACGAGCTTGGCGAGCAGCACGAGTACCGCATCCGTCCACGGCTCGATGTCGACTTGCAGCTTGGCATTATCCAGCAGCATTTGCCAGACGCCCTTCTGCCGCTTGTTAAGCGATATCTTGGCGGGCAAAACACCTTTGCCCGTGGTGGAAATACCTGAACCGGTGGTTCTCAGGCCATTGTCGCCCGAAGCGGATGCATGAGAACCATCCACTTTACCGTCCAGTTTAATTTTGGTCTGCTTGGTACTTGGACTACGCGACCCGAATTTGAAACCGTTTTCATCCGCCCGGGAATCGGCTTGCCAACTATCCGTAATATTCGTCCCCAGTAAAACAACCGCAACTGCCGGCAGGGCTCCAACCAGAAAAGCGACCATCAGCCCAATCGCAAGGCCCTTTCCTCCGGGTGAATATGGCAAACCAGACCTCTTCCTCATGATCCTCCGCAGATACGGCGAGTGATTGCCTGTTTCCAAAAACACCTCGCTGAGGCGTTTTAAACCGAGCTTGCAGGCCGCTCCGTCCGCCGTTTCGTCTTGCGAACCGTCGGCATGAGGAAATTGCGTAACGTGCCTAACTTCGACTTCGAAACACTTATCGCCACAACGTAGCCATACAATGTCGCCAATCCCGACCTGTGGTGCATGTTCGACGTGGACTCCGAAACCGCCGGCTGATTCGTCCAGCAGTTCGACTGGTATCCAGGTTTTACCGAAACGTATCTGGGTCTGTTGCCGCGTCTCGTTGATCGGACAACGATAGGAATTTCGCTGATTTTCGGTTTGATCGGGGCTTTGCATTGTCGGCACAACCGCCGGGAGCGGCTGTTCTACATTTGTTGCACGCGGGTGTGTTTTGTTTTGCAGCACAGCCACCCTCGGCTGCGTCTGGGATATTACACTCTTAAAGCTATACTGAAGTCTAAATCACAATTCACGACCACGTACCACCTTTTTGGGGCTGCAACCGCCCGGAGCATCGGCATAATCGTTATTGCCGCACGGAAAACACTCGCGGTAATTCCTGAACCTTCCTCGTTTTCCGCCCTTGATGCCGGACGGCGGAAGCGATAGGGTTAGTGTTGTATCAACTGGACTTTTGCAAAATTTCGAGTCAAGGGCACTTATATGAATCGGGCGTTATGGAAGAAGGCCATCGCGGCGGCTTGGCTGCAGTTGCTCATCAGCAGCTTATTGCTGATTCTCTTCGCCTGGCTCTTCGTCTGGCTGATGGGCCTCTTCAAGTTGGGCGCCTGGGCCAGTTTCCTGCAAATGTTGCCCGACTTCACCCACCGCGCGATGGGCGTTCCAGTCAAACATATCGCCACACCCCAAGGTCAAATCACCATTCTCTACGAGCATGTGATAACGATCCTGATTTTTATCGGCTGGGCCATCGGGCGCGGCTCGGATCCCATCAGCGGCGAAATCAGCCGCGGCACGATGGATCTCACGCTCACACTACCGGTGCGGCGCACCTCGGTAATATTCGTACCGGCAGTTGTGTCCACCGTGGGTGCTATCGTTCTGGGCGCGTCGGTTTGGCTGGGCACGTGGATAGGGCTGGTAGTCGCCCGCCGGGGCGAAGGCATCGACGCGGCCGAATTCCTGCCCGGGGCCGTGAACCTGGTGGCCATGACCTTTTGCCTTTTGGGCCTGACCACGTTTGTCTCGTCCTGGAACCGCAGTCGCTGGCGCACGATTTCCATCTGCATGGGAATCTTCGTGATCTCTGTGATCATAAAGATGGTGGGGCGTCTATGGGAGCCGGGAGAATGGTTGAAGTACTTCAGCTTCCTCACGCCCTTCGATCCGCAAAAACTGATCCTCCTGCCCAACGGCGCCTGGGATATGTCGCTTCGCTTCGACTCGATTCTGGTCGGTTTGGGACTATTGAGCTATGTGCTGGCCGCATTGGTTTTCGCCCGGCGCGATATTCCCTCGGCATTGTAGTATAAGACAAATACGCATCTAGTTTCTCATTTGTTCCATATGTGCATTTCTTTGAAAAACCATTTCCATCATCTTCCAAAACAACAACCTCTTTGCGTCCTTGTGCCTTGGCGTTCTCGCGTTACTTACCAGGAGAATGAAACGGGGTGGAACTGTTGCCTGAACTACGGCAGATCGTCGTAACCGATGGCCGGCAGGCCGATGGTCTTTGCGTGGGCCAGAATCTTGCGCAAAGCGCCGGGCGGCAGGTAGTGGCCGGGGCCTTTGTCGCTGATGTTGTGGGAGTAGAGAACGAGCACTTCGCGTCGGGATTTGGCGCGGTCAAGAGCCTCGCAAATCTGTTCGACGGCGTCAGGTTTTTTGGCGGTGCCGGCGTAGTCTATGCCCGTGCCGACTAAGCAGCCGCGAGCGGCGATCTTATCGACGGGCGTGAAGATAGTATCGATTTCTGCTATTCTCTGCCCTTTTGTTCGTCCGATGCCGGTGCGGAGG
>JAFGTN010000157.1 GCA_016934075.1 Pirellulales bacterium | reverse complement strand
GTTTTGTTGCAGTTCGGTATCGCGGCGAGCCTCGGGCATTTCGGGCTGGGGGATTGGTTCGTTGGGTTGTGGCTGCTGTTTCCACTCCTGGCGGCTGATCTGTGCTCCGGCCGCCAGCTTGTCGCGACGCGGCGCGGTCAGCTCGGCGCGTTGCATCTCGGCCGGCTTGGGCTGCTGCGGTTGCGGTGTATCGGGATCGACCTGGGGTCTCTTAGAGCGCACCGCATGCTCGATCCGGCGTTGCTCGACCGGCTCGGGATCGGCAGAACTGGTGGCTTCGGTTTCGGTCGGCTGCTCGAAGCTGGGGCGGCTGAGCGGGCGCTCGATACGCTGCCAATGATACTCGGGCACAACCAGCCGCGTATCGTCTTCGACAAGCTCTTGCACGGGTTTGTCTTCTTCGAGAGCCGCCATGAGCGTAATATATCGTTGATGCAGATAGATACCCAGCCAGAGATGGACCATCAGACTAAGAAGTACGCAAAGTTGCAAACGGCGCACCAGCCGGCCGTCGAGCCAGAAGGTGGCGGCGAAAAGCAAAACCGTGACAACCGCAATCATCAACAGCCGCAGCGTGGTGTTTTCCAACGGGTTGGAAGAATGAAAGTCGCCGGTGGCCAAGGCGATGCCCGACACCACACCCGCAAGAATCATAATCGCGCAATTCACGGGCCAAAGCTGATCGTCGAAATCGGCCAATCGCCGTGTGTGAGTCTTGCGAATTACTTTTTTAGTATGCGGCATTTATGTATGAGCAATGAGGTGTGAGGTATGAGGCATGAGCAAATGGACCTTGAACATTTAGACATTCTTAATTCTTTCCTCATTCTGATTTCGACATTCGTCATTCCTGCCCTCTGCCCTCTGACATCTGTCTTCTACCCTCTATCCGTCCTTTGTGGTAACTCGATAATCATGTATATGCGCCTTGTTACACGCGTTCATGGCCGCAACCACAGAGTCCCAGAGACAGCGGCGGTCGGCACGGATCACGACCGACTGTCGTCCCGGGTTGTTGACCCAGGCCGTTTTCAAAACGTGATGCAACTGATCGAGCGACAACGTCTTGCCAGTGACAAAATAGCGACCCTCGCGGTCGATGTTGATGAACAGTTCACGGGGTTGAACAGTGAGCGGCTGGGCCTCGCTGGCCTCGGGCAGCATAACGTCCAATTCGCGTTCCTCCTCGGCAAATCTTGTCGCCACGAGGAAGAATATTAGCAGCAGGAATACGATGTCGATCAACGGCGTGAGGCTGAGATTGCCAAGCGTCCGACTTTTTTCGATTGTTACGGCCATATTATTTCCTCATTCGAGATTCCTGATTCTACATTGCTCTTCTTCACGCGGCCTTCGAACCGTTCCAACTGCGGCATGATGCCTTGCAGCATCTCGTCCAGTTCGCGGAACAGCTTTTGGATGCGACCTTCGAACATGTGCGCCAGCACGGCGGCCGGGATGGCGACGGCAAGGCCGGCGAAGGTTGTTACCAGCGCCACGTAGATGCCTTGTGCCAGGGTTTCGGCCTTGTTGGCTCCGGTGGGCAAGTTAGCGGTAGCAAAGAAGGCGTTGATCATTCCCCAAACCGTACCCAAAAGGCCCATCAAGGGCGCAACCGTAGCCGCCAGTCCCAACCAACGGACGTTGGCATAGAGCCGGCCGGCCTCGCGCTGCTCGGCTTCGGCACCGGCCCGTTCCAGTTCGACGTGTGGGCGTCCCAGTTTCAGCAGCATGGCGCGGATTACGGTCGCGGCCGTGGAGGGGAACTCCTGACAAAGCTTATAAGCTCGCCGCGGATCGAAACCGCCGGGCTGTTCAGCCGCGCGGCCCAGGGCGTGGATCAACTCGGGTGGAAGAATCTTGCGACGCCGAAGGGCAAGTGCCCGTTCGATGCCGAAGGTTACCACCAACAGCGACATAGCCACGATGGGCCACATCAAATTCCCGCCGCTGAAAAGCAACGTGAGCATGTTAATGCCTTTCTCCTCCGTACCTTGTTCGGAGGCAGGTTTGGCATTGTTCTTTTTGGATGGATCTTCTTCGGACAACTCCTTTTCCACCTTGAGAACCGATTCCTTCTCGCTCAGCTCACGGTTTTGTTTCGCTGAGGCGGGCTTCTTATCTTGCGCAACAGCCATCCCCATCGACAATAACCCACCGCATAGCGCAAGCACTATCAAACGTTTTCTGTATTTAATCATTATGAATTCTTAATTCTTTCCTCATTCGAGCTTCGACATTCGTCATTCCTCGCCCTTTGACTCCTATCCACTATTTCACTCACCCAACTCCTCGAGCCGTTTCTTGGCCACTGCCGCCTTGTCGCTCTTGGGATAGCGAGTTACCAGTTCGGTATAGTAGCCGAGGGCCTGTTTCTTTTTGCCCAGTGTTTCGAAGCAGCGCGCCGCCTCGTAAGTGGCGTCGGCTTGCCAGCGTGGATAGCTGTAACCGTAAATCACTTTGGAAAACGTCTTTATGGCCTCGGCGTAATTCTTATCGGCGAAGAGAATCTCACCGAGCAGGAACTGCGCTCTTGCGGCCACCTCGCGGTCGGTTTTTTGCAGTACCGACTCATAGAGTTTGGCGGCTTCGGCCGATTTGCCCAAGTTCTGCAGTGCCCAACCCTGTTCGCAAAGCATCTCCGGCAGATATGTCGAGTCGGGGAAATCCTTGGCGGCACGAGCCGCAAGCGACCTGCACTTTTCCCATTGCTTGAGTTGCGCGGCCGATTGCGAACCGTGCAAAAGCGCAAGCGCCGCGAAATCCTTGCCCGTCGTTTTGCCGACCTTTTCGAACGCCGCCAAGGCCTTGGCATGTTTTTGTGTTTTGTAAAGACACTCGCCCAGCATAAAGGTAGCGTCGCCGGCGAGCTTGCCGTTGGAGAATGTTTTTCGTTGGAAATCGAAGGTCTGCCGCGCGTCGTCCAGCTTGCCGTCGTTGAAATATGCCCAGCCCAATTTGTGGTAGGCCTTTTCCTTGAGCACTTTGTCGGTGGCCTTCTGGGCCGATTGGTGATAGCTGGCGGCAGCATCCGCATATTGTTTTTTGGCGTACTGGTCTTCGCCCACATGGTAAAGCGCCTCGGCAGCAAGAGGACTTTTTGGGAAACGCTTGGCCAGTTGCGCGAATCGCTGTATGGCCTTGTTGCTGTTCTTCCCGCCTGAAGCTTTCAAAGACCAGCCCAGTTCATAAAGCGTTTTGTCGGAGCCGGCATATTGGGGATTATCGGCCAACAGTTTTTCGAATGTGGCTGCCGCTTCAGAGTGTTTTTTCATGCCGGCTTGCGCCAGTCCCATCACGTACATGGCATCCGAACGATCCCGGGCCGAGGGCTTCGACTCCAGCATGGCCCGGATGTCGTCCACGGCTTCGGCGTTCTTGCCCAATTGTTGGCGGGCCGTGCCGCGAGCATATCTGGCGCGAGGAGCCAGTTCGCTCTTGGGAAACTCATTGAGCAACTGGTCGACCGTTTTTTCCACACCCGCCCAATCCTTGAGGCTCAACTGAGCCCAAGCCAAACCGTAAAGGGCGTGCGGGCGGAGCGAACTTTTGGGCCATTTGTCGATGACGGCCTTATATTGGGTCACGGCCGCCTTGAAATCTCCCTTGGCGTATAGATATTCGCCCAACCAGTAGTTGGCACGATCCAAGAGCCGGCTGTTGGGGAATTTTTCGATCAGCCGCCTACAGGCGGCGATGGCTTCGTCCAGATTGTTCTGTTGGCGATGGGCATCGGCCAGTACCAATAGCGTATCGTCGGCCTGCCGCCAGGAAGGATCGGCGGCGAGCGATGCTTCGAGCGATTTTATGGCCGCCGCGTATTGTTTTTGTTCGGCCTGAGAGCTGCCCACGATGTATTGTGCTTCGGCCAGCGCGGCCGGATCTTTAATTTCGGCCAGCCGCGGCTGAAGCAGTTCGACGGCTCGGGCGAATTTCTTTTGCAGGAACACGGCCAGACCCTGCCGCACCTTCCACGACTGTGCGTCGGGCGACTTGGGATATTTGTCGAGCAACTCGCCGTAGAATTTTTCGGCTTGATCCAACTTGCCCAATTGCAAATTGCTCTCAGCCGCTATCGATAACACGTCGGGGCGGAGCTTATCCTTGGGGAATTTCTTCAGAAAATCGGTTGCCGCCACGGTCGCCTTTTGGTAATCACCCGCTTCCAAGGCGGTGAAAGCGGCCATATAAAGTGCCGAGGGGGCTACGGCGTCCTGGGGATATTTCCTGGCAATCATTTCGTAGGCCGCGATTGCCTCTCCACGACGTTTGGGTATTTCATAAAGGGCGTCTGCCCGATCCATCGATAGTTGCGCGGCCCATGGTCCTTTGCCGGCTTTTGGCAGGGCCTTGT
Organism: Pirellulales bacterium; assembly: GCA_016934075.1. Classification (GTDB taxonomy): domain Bacteria; phylum Planctomycetota; class Planctomycetia; order Pirellulales; family Thermoguttaceae; genus JAFGTN01. Next base: position 4,750 of record JAFGTN010000157.1, on the reverse strand, counting down.
CGGTCGCCACGACCGCTTCGGCCGGTTTTTTCTGCTTCAAAAGACTACGAGCCAACCAGTGCGCGGCCTCGGGAGATGACTTCCCGCCCGCATCCAGAACCTTGCGCAGTAGTCCTTCAGCCTTGGACATGTCACCGGCCAGGTAATAGCACTTGCCACCGGCCAGGTTGGCTTCTTCGATCTGCTTGGATTCAGGAAATTTTTGGGCAACCGAGGCGTATAAATCGCCGGCCTGGGCGTGTTTTTGCAACTGTGCAAGCGAAGCAGCTTGACGCATGGTGGAATGGTCGGCCAGGGCGAAGTCCTTGCGACCGGCCGAATAGGCGAACCATTCGGCCGCCGCGGCATACTCCTTGATGCCGAAGAGCGTCTCGCCACGGCGCATGGTCACCTCGACATACAAGGGACTCTTGGCGAAACGCTTGATAAACTCGTCGTAACTCTCGCCGGCCGCTTCCCACTGGCCAAGTTCTTCTCGCGTCACGCCTAAAGCGTATAAGGCATCACCCACCAGCGACGATTTGGGATGCTCCTTGAGCAGCCGGGCGTAGAATCCAGCGGCTTCTGGCTTCTTGCCCATGGCGTAAAGACACTCGCCTCGATAGAAGATGGCCTGTGCGGCGTATTTGCTTTTGGCAAACTTTTCCAACAATTGGGCGAAGCTGACGTCGGCCGCCGCGTAGGCCTTGGCGTCGCCGCCGCGGGCCAGGTTATACTGGCTTACGCCCAAATACAGAAGGGCCACCTCGAGCACCTCCGGCGGAGGCTTGGCGGCCACGAGCGCTTCGAGAGTTGCGGCGGCCTGTTTGGATTTATCGTTTTTGAGATAACAAATACCCAGATTCAATTTTGCCTGGGTGGCGAAGGAATGCCGGCCGAAATTTTGCAGAAATTCGTTCCAGGCTTGGGCGGCCAGTTCATATTCGCCGCTCTTTTGCAGTCCCGCCGCGGCCCGATATTCGCGCGTACCGGCTTCCGTCTTGTCTTGAGAAAAACACTGGCTCGGCGCCAGGCCAGCGGCCAAAATGCCCAGCGCGATTAGCAACGAACCCAAACGAGCCCGCGGAAAGACCTTCATCACGTTACCTTTTCTACTGTTCCAATCCGTATCGTAACAGACACGAGGGGGGTCCTTCAACGAGTTTATTATGTACATTCCCTGATTATCCTTTCTCTACTCTATATATGCCAGTGCCTATCCCGGGGTATTTATGAGGGCATACTATCCCGACCTAAAAAGCCAGCGTATCCCCCCCAGACTCAATCAAACGACGCAAATAGATCACTGCCTCACGGTTGCCGAGCCGGTGCGGGACACCTATACTGCAGCATCGATAGTTTTTATCCCCAATCACATTACACCCCCCTACCGGAGAGGTTGTTTTGGGAAACACTGAAGTCTTTTTGTGGCATTGGTTTGCGTTCGCGGGCTTGGTGGTTTTTCTTTTGGTCTTGGACCTGAAGGTTTTCCACAAAACCGACCACGAACCATCTTTTAAGGAATCTACGTGGTTCACGATCTTCTGGATTGCCGTGGGGCTGGCCTTCAATGTTCTTATTTGGCTTTGGGCAGGACACGAGGCCGGACTAAAGTTTCTGACCGGATACGTCGTCGAGAAGGCACTCTCGATGGACAACATTTTTGTATTCGTGATGATCTTCAAGTTCTTCAGTATTCCCTTGAAATATCAGTACCGTGTGTTGTTTTGGGGGATTCTGGGCGCGGTCGTGATGCGGTTACTTTTCGTGCTCATCGGCGTGGAACTATTCAATCGCGTCTCCTGGGTAATGCCGTTGTTCGGCCTGCTTCTGCTGTATTCCGCCTATAAGCTTATCGTGCACAGCGGTGCCGAGATACATCCAGAGAAAAATATCGTATTAAAGACGGCCCGTCGTTTCTTCAGGGTTACCGAAGGCGATCACCACGAACACGGACACGATTTCTTCGTTCGCCAGAACGGGCTGCTGTATATCACCCCCATGTTCCTGGTGCTTTTGGTGATCGAGAGTTCCGATGTAATTTTCGCCGTCGACAGTGTGCCGGCCATTATCGGTGTGACCAATGACCGCTTTCTGGCTTTTACGTCAAATGTATTTGCCATCCTCGGACTGCGGGCGTTATACTTTCTGCTGGCCGGCGTCATCGACATGTTCAAGTATCTGCACTACGGTCTGGCCGCCGTGTTGGGTTTTATCGGTCTGAAGATGATAGGCGACTATGTCGGCGCAGAATTTTATGGACACGAGGAGCACCTGATAACACCCTTGATGTCGCTGGTAATTATTGCCGTGATCCTGGGCGTGTCGATCGCCGCCTCGATTTTGTTGGCATCACGGGAAGATAAAATAGAAGACAAAGGATAGAGGGGCGAGGGGCAGAGGGCAGAGGGCAAAAATAAAGATTATTGAAAATCAGAATGAGGAAAGAATGTTCAAAATCAATGCCCAATGATCAATAATCAATGTCCGCGCCCTGATAACTGAAAACTCCTGCCCTCTGAAATCTGCCCTCTAAAATCCCCGATACTCGACGCAAAAACTACCCCCCAAAAAAACAGGAAAGAACCATCATGCTAAAACATCCATCAATATTGTCTTTACTTACCGTTATTCTCATACTCTCCGTCGCCTTGCCCTGTTTTGCCGGCGGTCCCAACACGCTTACGGCCGACGAATTAGCCGATGGCTGGATTATGTTGTTCGACGGCGAAACGCTTTTCGGTTGGCAGCCGACCAGCAAGGCTGATTGGAAGGTATCGGACGGCGCGATTTCGGTGGGCAAGGGCGATCCGGGATTACTACATACAACTAGCCAGTGGGGCAATTTCGTCCTCAAGGTTGACTTCAAGGCCGCGGGCGATACGAATAGCGGTGTGTTTCTGCGCACGCCGCCGCGTATTACAGACCTGAAAAACAAGGCTAATATCGTAGCCATTGGCGGTAATGCTACTGGCAGCTTGGCTGATCGGCAGAATTGCGACAGCGGTAGTGCGACTAAACCTGGACAATGGCAGACGATGGAAATTATGGCTTACGGATCCCAAATCACCGTCAAGCTCGACGGACGGCAAGTGCTTGATTATATTGATCCCCAACCGCTAGGTCGTGGATATATCGGTTTAGGCTATTTTAATTCCGGTCGCATTGAATTCCGCAACATCAAGCTCAAACCACTGGGAATGAAGAGCATGTTCAACGGCAAGGACCTCACCGGCTGGAAGACCTATCTCGAGCTGAAAAGCGTTTGCACAGTTACCGAGAAGGGCGAATTGAATATCAAGAACGGCAAGGGACAACTCGAGACGGAAGGAAAATACGGTGATTTTACCATGCAGCTCGATGTGTTCGTCAACGGTAAGGCTCTGAACTCCGGCATATTCTTCCGCTGCATACCCGGCGATATAATGAACGGCTACGAGAGCCAGATCCACAACGGATTCAAGGATGGCGATCGCAGCAAGCCGCAAGACTGCGGCACGGGCGGCATCTTCCGCCGTCAGAACGCCCGCCGCGTGGTTGCCAACGACTTCGAGTGGTTCACGAAAACCATCCACGTCGACGGCAAACACATGGCCGTTTGGGTCAATGGCTACCAGGTGAGCGATTGGACCGACAACCGCAAGCCCAATGAGAACCCACGCCGCGGTCTGCGTCTGGAGCCGGGCACGATCACCATCCAAGGGCACGACCCCACCACCGATCTGTCGTTTCGAAATCTGCGGATAGCGGAGATACCGAAGCGGTAGCTACCCGCTGATAATGTAGATGCTATTCAATTCGGCCAATTTTCCTGCCAAAATCGGTTTTCGCGGATGATCCGAACTTGAGATCGGTCGAGTTTGCCAACCGATTTGCTGTGGAATACCACAACATCCACGCACTATCCCTGGAGGAACTGTCGATGAACTTGCGTCTCAAATATGCCTTGATAATGCTGGCCATGGCTATAGGTGTCTATTCGCAACCCGCAGTGTCACAGGCTAACGACAAACCGGTGATCCTCACGCCTCCTCCCGCTCCGCAGCCGCGCATCAACGGTGCGAAAGTTTTTGGTGTGCGACCCGGGCATCCGCTGCTGTACACCATCGCCGCCACGGGGAGGCGACCAATGAAGTTGTCGATTGCGAACTTGCCCAACGGTCTGAACTTAGACTCAGAGACCGGGCGGATCACTGGTACTCTGATTGAGCGGGGTACCTACCGCGTGACGCTCCGCGCTGAAAATGAGTTGGGGCATGACGAGCGCGAGTTGCGCATCGTCGTTGGCGACGACCTACTGCTAACGCCTCTTTTGGGCTGCAATACTTGGGGCGGTTGGGGAGCGAAGGTCACGGACGCCAACCTGCGCGCGGCCGCCAAGGCGATGGTTGAAACAGGCCTCATCAATCATGGCTGGCAATACATCAACATCGACGACGGTTGGCAAGGGCATCGCGGCGGGCCGTACAACGCGATCCAACCCAACGAGAAATTTCCTAATATGAGAGTTCTCTGTGACTACATTCACAGCCTTGGCCTGAAAGCAGGGATCTACTCGACGCCGTGGACCACGAGCTACGCTGGGTTCATTGGTGAGTCGAGCGATGATCCTGAGGGCACATGGCAACCGCCCAAGAACCGTCGGGACGGCTGGCGCTGCGGCAAGTACCTGTTCGAACACAACGATGTTCGGCAATGGGCTGCTTGGGGATTCGACTACGCCAAATATGACTGGTCCGTCGACAACGTGGAAATCACCCGCCGCATGGCC
>JAFGTN010000156.1 GCA_016934075.1 Pirellulales bacterium | reverse complement strand
GTCGATCACGGCACGGCCTTCGACATCGCCTGGACCGGTAAAGCTGCCCACGAAAGCCTCCTGCATGCCGTGCGACTTGCGGCATTGCTGGCCGGACGCACGAAATCTGTTTAGCAGCCCGTTGAAAAAGTAGGTCCCGCTTACCTAGCGGGATCTTGGAGTGGAGAAAATCCACTGTTTCAGATCCCGCCTGGCAGACGGGACATACTCCTCCGCAGGCCGGGTTGGAACCCGGCAATTAGAGAGTGAATCCGCCGACTTACAACCTGGCCTACAAGTCTTAAGAATCAAAGTTTTTTTCAACACATGCCCACATAATCTTGCATCCCCAATTCTCTTTCGTTATAATACATCACAATACTTGTGAGAATGGTGCTTCCTCAGTGAAGTTTCAGTTCGCGATACAACCAGAATTTAACACCTAAAACACCCTACACGGAATTATTTCCCGTAAGACTCTAAAGGAGCCTACCATGGCAGATTCCCCCAAAAGTCGACGATCCTTCCTCAAAACCACCTCGGCTGTCGTCGCCGCGGCATCCACAACTGTTGTGTCTGCCGACGATAAAAAAGCCCAATCAGTCGACACCTCGAAAATTCTCAACTACAACCCCAAGATGAATTATCGCCCGCTGGGAAAAACGGGCTTCATGATCTCGGAGATGGCACTCGGCGGACACGGTGGCAAAGCCGTGGAAGATCGCGTGAAGGTGCTGGAAAAAGCGGTCGAGTTGGGCCTGAACTACGTCGACAACAACATCGACTCCGAATGCGATCTCTACGGCCAGGCCATGGCCAAGACAAAATCGGCCGGCCGCGACAAGTGGTTCATCGGCTTCGCCTCCTGGCCACAGAAAATCACCTCGGAATATGAGAATGAACTCACACCCGAGGGCATGATGCAGAAAATCGAAGACCGGCTCAAGTCGTATCATACTGACACACTCGACATGTGGCGTCCGGTTGGTGCTACTTGGGGTGAAGGGCAGAAAAGCATTGCAACCATGTTGATGGTTACCCACAAGACACTCGACATGGTCGTCGAGGTATTCGAAAAGGCCAAAAAGCAAGGCAAGGTTCGGCATTTGGGCGTCTCTGCCCACAATCCCAAAGTCTTCCGTCGTGTTTTGAACGAATACCCGCAGTTTTCCGTGATAATCTTCCCGTACCTGTTCCTCACCAAACCGTTCGGCGGCGACAGCCTGCTCGACCTGGCCAAAGAGAAGAATGTGGGCGTTATCGGGCTCAAGCCGTTCGGCGCCGGCACTACTTTCGGCCTGCGACCGCAAGAGATCAAGGGCCGTGTCGACAACCGGGCCGCTTCTCTGGTCAAGCAGATGTTGAGCGAAAAACGGCTCTCGGCCATCATCCCCGGCGTCAACATCCCCGAACAACTCGAAGTTAACATTCAAGGCGTCTACAACAAAGATAAGCCTGTCACTCCCAAGGACGAGGCCGCCTTCCGTGAATGCAAGGAAAACTACTACGCCCACATCACCCCCGAATATCGCTGGCTGCACGGCTGGGAACACGCATAATGACAACACGCTACAAAAACACCTTCCTCACGCTGGTGGCCGCGGCGATCATCGCAGTATTGGGCTCCGCGCTGCATTGGAGCAACGCCGCTGCCGACGGTAAAGACAAATCGTCTTCAAAGGCCGCCAACGCAAAAAAATCCAGCGCCAAAAAAGACGCCGAGAAAAAGGGCAAAGAGGAAGAGACGCCGCAGATCGATCCCATGAGTGTCAACGCTACCTGCTATGTCTGCCACATGGCTTTTGTTCATGAGGAGATCAGCAGCCAGCACTTCGAAGAAAAGATCACCTGCGTCAAGTGCCACGGTCTCAGCGCCAAGCACGCCAATGACGAAAATATCGGCGCCACCAAGCCGGACATCATGTACAAACGTGATGAAGTCGACAAAATGTGCGAAAAGTGCCACGAAGACCACGACGTTCCACCGCGAGAAGTCGTTGCCCGTTTCATCAAACGGAAACTGCCCGCCAAACCCGCCCCCGTCTGCACCGACTGCCACGGTACACACCGGATCGAGCGCGAGGAGAAGGCGAAAGATCCGAAGGCGGGCAATAAAAAGTAACCTGGTTTTTGCGACGGTTCGGCCCACTTCATTACCAATAACATCGGCCTTGAATTCTGGCAGGCCGTCGGGCCAATTGCCGACGCAGAAGTGGTCGGGCAACTGCCGTGAAATATTTCGGCCGTATCACCCTTATGATGTAATCATTGACTTATAGTCCTCCGTCAAGTATACTTCTTACAAGTAAGAGTAATACCATTCCAGCTTTGATTAGTGAGGCACTGGTCATGAAAGTCACTTCCAAGGGACAAGTTACGATCCCCATTGCACTACGTGAACAGTTCGGTATTTTTCCCGATACTGAAGTGGAGTTCTTCCCGGGCGACAATCAAATCATCCTGCGAAAGAAGTCGACGGCAAACAGTCGCGGGAAAAAGCTCATTGAAGCAATGCGAGGCACCGCTACCCTCAAGATGACAACCGACGAAATCATGGCACTCACCCGTGCGGAGCCGGAACAATGACGGCCACTATGGTCGATTCTTGCGTGCTGTTGGACATTCTCACCGAAGATCCCGCGTGGTTCGAGTGGTCGTCTCGAGCGATCGACGGCGCTATAGAAACGGGGCGACTGATCATCAACCCGATCATCTATGCTGAGATATCAATCGGTTATGAGCGAATCGAAGAACTCGAATCAGTCTTACCGAAGAATATCATGGATTTTCGTCCAATTACTCGCGAGGCCGCATTCTTGGCCGGCAAATGTTTCTTGGAGTATCGTCAGCGCGGAGGAATCCGAACGTCTCCATTGCCGGATTTTTTTATCGGAGCTCATGCGTCCGTGGAAAACATCCCGCTCATTACTCGTGACACCACCCACTTTCGCAGTTATTTTCCCAACGTTGAATTGATTCACCCATAGTCTGCTTCACCCCTGCACCCGCCTCACAACCAGCCGTGCGTTTCCGCAAAGAATTCCCTCGACTTGCTCGCGAGTCAGTTTCAGATCGTCGCAGGCATTCTTCAGAGCCAGTAAGGCTTCATACATGTATAGCGTATATCCGGCTTCGATTTCCTGTGATTCGCGTTCTTTATTGAAATAGAACGGGTAACTTGTTCGGTTGATGTACGAGCGGCCCTTCCATTGCCGTCGGCCCCTCATGTAAAAGATCGGATTGTCCGTACCGTAAAGAATCCGCTCGGGGCCCAGCGTTTCAAGAGCATAACGATGCACGTCGGGATTCATGACTGCCGAGTTGTCGAACAGCAATCCCTCGTCGTCGGCAAGTTGCGGAAGAGCCTCCTGGGCATGAGGTAATGTATAGCTGCGGCCCAGATGTGCTATCACCAGCATGATATTCGGATAATCGCGGCGGATCTCTTTGATCTCGCGGATATTGTCGGGATGCCCCAACCGATCGGCCTTCGGTACGTGCAGAATCACCATCGAACCGCGGCTGTCGAGCAATTCAAGCTGGTGCCGCGGGAGGAACTCAAAAATACTCGCTTCGATATGCTTGTCGCGGCTATTGGGATCGTGGCTGATAAGCGCGTAATAAACTTTCGTTCCCAACACGCCTGGCTGGTCCAACTCGGCGGCCACCTCTTCCACCGTCCACTGCGGTAGCGTTACGGCCAGACGGTACCAACCCCGCGCGACACATTCTTCCTGCAATGCCCGGTTGCTGCCCTCGATATCGTAAGAAAGCGACGGGTGCCCGAAAACGATTTTCGAAACCTTGCGGTCTGGGAAGACCAGCTTGTCGCAACGCGCCGCATCGGCGGCTCCGATCGGCTCGCCAACCTCGCTTACCCAGTACTGCCGCCGCATTTCCTCGGTTATCTCTTCGGTGCAAAATCGTGGTTCGTTCACATGCGTATGCGCGTCGAACACCTCCTCCGGCATCCAATCTTCAAGGTGCTCTTGCCAAAATGCCCGATCGACGTCCGTATATTCCCATACGTGGTAAAGCGGAACCGTGTCCATTTGATTATCCTATTATTGTATTTTCCTTAAAAAATACTAACCCGAAGCGCAAGCGAAGGGAGAAGTAATGTTCATCCTGACTTCACTCCCTTCGCTTGCGCTTCGGGTTAGTATTCCGAATAACATAACATTCACCCTCTAGCACACGCTCCATGACTAAAACGGCTCGATATATCGCTGCAACAACTCTTGATAGATTTCCATGTCTTTGCCCGGCTCAACTGTGCGGCTGGCCGGGGCCAGTTCTCGTGCGAGATCGGCCAATTTCGCTTCCGGTTCGACCAACGCTCGAGCTGCCACGCCCGCACCGAATGCGCTTATCGACGATTCTTCCAAACAGGCCACCGGGCAGCCGACCACGTTGGCGATTATTTCCGGCGTTACATTACTGGCGGCAGCTGCTCCCGACATGACCAGCCGGTCGATCGCTACTCCACCCTCCGTCAAAATATTCAAATGACGCGCCAACTCGCAAGCCAAACCCTCGACAACTGCCCGCAAAACATGTTGTGGACCATGCGAAAGACGAATACCCGTCATCCGCCCTCCCGATTTTTCGAAGGCACTATACCCAATACCAGGCGTAAGTAGAGGCCAAAAAGCCAATCCTTCGCTTCCTACGGGCACGCTTCGCATCCAATAATCCATTTCCGTGCCAGACGGTGACAAGTCCGTCTGGGACATTATCCCCATCGCCCACTCCACGGCCGAACCGCCGTTGCCCAGCGATTTCATTTGCCCGAACAGGCCATCGACCGGATGTGGGCAGACAAATGTGCTTTGTAAAATCGACTCCGGAAAGGTGTCGCTATTCGCAACTAGCACCCAGGCCGTGCCTGTTCCTAAACTGACATTACCCGATCCAACTGAACCGGCACCCAACGATGCCGCATACTGATCGTGAATAGCCACCGACACCGGAATACCCGGCGGTAATCCAGTGTCCTGGGCTATGTCGGTGGTAAGACGGCCCGCCGCCGTGTCGACGGGCAATAGATCGGGCAACTGCTGCTCGTGAATATCCAGGTAGTCCAGCATCGCCGCGTCGGCCTGGCACTCGCGCGGGTTCAGTAGCAGGGCGATAGAAAGCGAGGTGGCATCATGCGCCCGGTGTCCACACAAGCGTCCCACAATAATGTCACCCACAAAACCGATGCGGCATTTCGGTCCCATGATATGTGGCGATTCTTCTTTTAGGCGAGCTATTTGCCCGATCGATATGGCCGGCTTGCCGTATCCCAGATGCTTTGCGAAAAAATCATCTCCATGCCGCTCCTTGAGGTCCTTTTCAATACGATCATCATAAGGACGCCCACGACCATCCAGCCAACTGATCACTCGCCCTACGGGCCGATCTTCGGCATCAAGTATCTGCATTGCGCCTCCCTGGCTGGAGACGCCCACGGCCCGCACTTGGCTTGCCTCACTTCCGGTAAGCGCCAGGCGAACGGCATCAATAGTTGCCCGCCAGATCTCTTCGATGTCCTGCTCCACCCCGTCGGTACCGGCATAATAACGTTCGACCGATGCGAAACCTTCCGACTCGATCCGGCCGTTCTCATCGATCAGAAGCGCTTTGACATTCGTTGTTCCCAGATCCAAACCCAAGATCATCGTCCGCTCTCCTTGCCGCTTGTGAGCTGCCACACATGAAGTTCTTTCGGAGCCGAGTGTATCTCACGGCTCAGCAGGAACTTCGCCCTCTCATGGACCTTTTTCAACTCGCTACTCTAAACCTCGCAATACTCGATATCCAGGATGTCGGCTACCGCGCTGATTCTCGCTCGCGCATCTCCGAAACAAATCGCGTTGTGGTGCGGGCCGGAGGCCATGGCATAAGCAGTCAGCCAGTCTCGAACATCAACATTGTGCGGCGAGAGTTTGAAATGCGGAACCTCCATAGTCGAAAGCGGCCCGAAGTCTTCGATCTGCATGCGACTGGCGATCAATCGCCACCGTCTCTCGGGTCCGATGGTCAACGCAGCCAATGTCGCCGGCCCGGGCTCCAGGGTTGTCGCCAGGCTCAACTGTCGACCTCGAATCGGCACCAGGGGTTTCGACTTTGCCACCAGCCGCACCTTACGGTCGCCGCGCGCCATGGCCACGTTGGCTTCGCCCATGTGACTCATCAACAGTCCGTTGCCCTCGAAATCGACCGAAAACACTTCGCTGAATGAAGCCGGCCCTTGCAAGCGATTAAGCAGCCAAGTCCCGGTCGCTCCGATCAAATCGCCCTCGCCTCCAAAACCGATTCCATCGGCCATCATCCGACAAGCAGCAATAAACGGCACCGTAACAACCCGTTCGTCTTCACCAAAGGCCAAAAATTGGTACGAGAATGCTTGTAGTCTCCTCCGGGAAAGCATCTCCCTCAGCGCCCATTCGGCACGGGCCGCATCCTCTAGATCCTTGTCGGCTACGTCTTTCGCCACGTCGAATGAGTCGCGGTAGCATGTGCACAGCCCATCTACCTCATCTTCCGGCGCGGCTTCGGTTAAACCTATATACTCTCCCAGGGGCAATTGCATCACTCGACAACCAAACTTGTCGACCAAATCGGTTGTGTCCACGGCGAAATCACCCATCCCGGGGAACGGGTAGCCCAACAGCCCCAGTCCCAAACCACGCAATCCGGACACCGTCACGGCCGCTTGGAAGAAATCGAGGAACGAATCCAATACTTTCGCGTCGCGAAGGTGCGAAGTGATATATTTAAACCGCACACCCGATCGCAGCAACACATTTGCAAGGTCCTGAGAACCGTGCACACCATGGTTGGCACTCATCTTCTGCCCGTCGTAATCCTCGCCTACGCCGTACAATTCCTGCGTGTTCCACAAGAGGATCGGCAACCGCGTTCGCTTCAATACCGGCAATGCCAACTGGCTGGGCGTATACGTCAGGCAAACCACCAGCAACAGATCCACACCGGTAGACTCGTAACCGGCAACCACCTCGTCGATCTCCTCGCGTCGGCACACGGCCTTGGTGAATGAAACGTCGGCCACCGCTTCCAACGCGGGCGAGATGGTAGACCGCACCCAAGCCTCACGATCCTCGCGTAATCCCGGCGCTGCCTCTTCGTAAAACTCCAAGGTAAGGCCCAAAATGCCCACGCGCGGCTTGTCAGGTGGTTTATCCATATCGATCAAATGTTTATCCAAGTTGATATTTCTTTGCGGCGTCTTCTGCCGTGGCACCGTTTTTCACCACTTCGCAGAGCGCCCCCTGAAATGCAAACGGATCGGGAACCTGGATGGCGTTACGCCCGAACACCACACCGCCCGCACCGTCGGCGACCTCGTTCTGGGCCAACAGCAAAGCGTCTTTTTGTGTAGGCAACTTTTCCGCGCCCAAGGCCAAAACCGGAACGGGGCAAGAACTCGATACGGCCTTAAAATTGTTCGTGTGGAAGGTCTTGATGGTGTCGGCCCCAAGTTCCGCAATCACGCGGCTGCCGACCAGAACGTCCTCGTGTAACTCGTCCGGTGTCATATCCAGATGACCGGTAGGGAAATACTCTCCCACAACCGGTATGCCCATCGAGTGACATTCGGTGCAAAGTTTTGCAAAAACTTCGACGTTGGCCGCGTCGCGGAACTCGTCGCCGGTCTTCAAAGTCAGTGAAACCAGGGCGATGTCCATGCCCTCGCGCAAGGCGTCGACCGGCTCGTAGCAATACACACTTTTTGCGCCCTTGTAGCCGAAGCCGAAACAATAAACCGTGTTCCAGTTCAAGCGAACCATGGCCAGTGGACTCTTAGGCTTGTTGAACACGCTCCCGCAATGGCGAATCATCCCCGGTGCCAAAAGCACTGCGTCGACCAGCGGATTTATCTTCTTAGCCGTCTCGGGCAGGACCTCCATGCCGGGAATGGGACCGTCAAAAAAACCATGATCGAAGGCGATCACAACCGCACGACCGTCACCCATCATACGCTGAAGACGTAGTGCACGTCCGTCCATACCTTTCACCTGACTCCTGCTGAAATTGTGTCTTAAACCGGATTATTCAAAAACATACTAACCCGAAGCGCAAGCGAGGGGGAGATAGGTAAGTAACACGATGTCCCCCTCGCTTGCGCTTCAGGTTAGTATTAAGTTATTGACACTCATCAGAATATCAAATGTTCCGGCATTTGCATAGCCCTTGCTACGATGCTACCACAGTTATTTCCTCAGGTATAGAAACGTAGGCTGGATCGTGACCCGCAATGTTATCCGCAACCTTGCTCGCCGGGTCATGACCCGGCCTACAAACAGCAAATACTACCCCCGTGACTCGCTCTGCTTCCAATCCAAAACTCGGCTGATAGTCTCATCCAATCCGAAGATCGGTCGAAACTCTACCGTTTCGTACAACCGGCTCAGGTCCGGCACGCGATGGCGGCAATCCTCGAAGTCGGGTGAATAGGCTTCCGCATAGCTGATGAATTCCGTTCGCGCGTCTACATCGGCCGCCGGATCAACCGCTCGAATCACACGCCGTGCCAACTCCAATATTTCCACCGGCTCGTCGCTGCCGATATTGAATACCCGCCCCGTGGCCTCCGAATTCTGCATCAACTCCATCACCAGACGAACGATATCCAATACATAAGCGAAGCATCGCACCTGATGCCCGTCGTCGTGTACGGTCAACTTCCGTCCAGCCAGCGCGGCTTCTACGAACCGCGGTAAAACCATGCCATACGCCGGGCTTTGCCGAGGACCCACTACGTTAAAAAAGCGACCTACAACCACCGGCAGTCGGTGTTCGCGCCAATAGGCCAAGGCCAAAAACTCGTCTATTGCTTTCGAAGCGCCATAAGACCAGCGCGCCCGTGTCGTGGGGCCAAAAACCAGATCGTCCTCTTCGGCGTAAAGCTTCATGGGATTCTTGCCGTAAACCTCACTTGTACTGGCAAGAAAAAGCTTGACCGCCTGGCCCTGCTGGTGACGCCGGTCGAGTTCCGAAAGAATCAACTCCGTCGGGTAGATGTTCGTCTCGATCGTATGGATCGGTGAACGGGCTATCAATTCGACTCCCACCGCCGCTGCCAGATGATAAACTTCGTCGACACCTTCGAGCGACTCGCGTACCAAATCCCTATCAGCTACCGTCCCCTTGGTATATGAAAGCCGCTCATGATCGATAATCCTGGCCAGATTCTCGACCGAGCCGGTCGACTCGTTATCTATAACCGAGACACGATCACCTCGATCCAAGAGGGCCTCGACCAAATGGCTTCCGATAAAACCGGCCCCACCGGTGACAAGCGAATGTTTCATGTATTTTCAATTTCGATGCGAACTATGAAAAAGGCTCTTCACGGAATTTAGTGGGTAAAAATGGCATTGTCGTGCTCCGCACGAAGGTTTTTCAGGCATGGGCTAACAAAAGTATGAATAAGAAACTCCTCGAACCATAGAATATCCGAAGAGCCTTGACAGAATATACTACCATCAGCATCCGGTTATTCCTTGGTAGGTTGCTCCTCAGCAGCGTCCACCTCCGCTTCATCAGACCATTGCATTATCACCCCATAATTTGGCTTGAGTCAATATACTTTAGTTAGCCCATGCCTAAAAAACCTCTTGCCGAAGGTAAGTTGACATCATTTTTACCCACTAAATTCCGTGAAGAACCTAAAAATAACTCGGGGACGCCAATTCAACAACCCACAACAATACACCTATCTCACACTTGTTCCGCTCGAAATACCCGAGGCGTGCATCCCAACTGGCGGCGGAAAACGGCGGCAAAATACTGGCTCGAAGAAAAACCGCACGTCATTGCCACGCGCGTGACTGTCATGTTCCGTTTCTCTCGCAGAAGCCGGCAAGCCGAGTCTATACGGCAGCGATTCAAATACTCGATGGGCGTAAGGTTCGTCAACTGTTTGACAAGGTGTGTGAAGTGCGTCACTCCCATTCCACAGTGCCGGGCCATCTCGGCTACGCTCCAAGGCGCCGCCAAATCATTTTGATTCTGGCTGAACTCAGCCAGGAAAAGTTCCACCGTGCGGCTACTCGAAGAGAGAGATTCGTTCAAAGTCGCCCTGGAACTTTCGAAAATATCCAGTAGCAGTACGAAAAGCTCATTCAAACAAACCGTCAGACGCGAAATGTTGGCGCCATCTTTATCAGTCATCACGGCTCGGGCAATGCGACCGAAACAGTGCCGCAAGTCAGGTCCCGATTGCCAGACCGGCTGCTCGTTGTGTCGTAGAAAAATTGTTAAACGTTCGAGATCCTCCGGCGTCAGCACCAGCCACTTCGGCCATTTCCACTGTGTGTGAGGGTGCCGGACACCCACATCAAGAATCAAAAAATGCAACTTGCTGGCCGTAATGTTGGGATCGCCGATTCGGTGCGGTTGCCAGGGTCGTGTAACGGTGAAATCGTCCGGTCTCAGGTTCTGTTGAAAAAATTCTTCCCGCTGACCCTCGACATTGTGTCCGCCGACGGCAAAATCCAATCGCCCTGTTTCCAAAAATGTGATCTCCAGCCCTTCGTTACGATGCCAATCCAATCCCCAATTCTGATCTCGGGCAGCATCCCAATAGCCCACCGTAAGCACGCCCGGTAACGCATCCTTTGCAAGAGGCCTTCCCGGATAAGCCCCCCTCTTTAGAGCCATCTGTTCGATTGTTCCATCACGAACAGCGGCCTTAACCGGTTCGCAAGTATCGGCCCTGTATGCCCGATCCTGATCGCGATATATAGACGATAAACGTTGCATGGTTAATTTCTTTCACTGAAAGATGTGGAACGACACAAGGCGGTCTATCCTTTAAGATTGTAGCCACTGTTTGCAATAAATAGCAAGCTTCGCCGGCAGTAAATCACTATTTTTTGGAGAAAACGATGGGTAAAGTTCTACTTGGCGTCAATATGGAATATGTTCGTCACGAGGACAAAAATTTCGAATGGGGCGTGAAAAAGGCCGCCGAACTGGGCTACGAGTACTGCGAGCCCATGGTCCACTGGGGCCGTGAACTCTTGAGCGAGGCCGGTTATTTCCACAGCGTTTCCATGCTCGACGATCCCCTGAGGATCAAACGTGCCTGCGATCAGGCGGGCATCAAGGTCTCATCCCTTTCAGGCCATTGTCCCTTGTGTAAGCCGGAAATCAGCACCGAGTATCTGAAACAGGCGATTCGTTTCGCTGTCGAGTGCGGCACGAACATCGTAAACACCGACGAAGGCCCCAAGCCCGACTGGACCACTGAGGAAGAAGACCACGTATTGATGCGCTACGTGCTGATGGAGGCGGCCAAGGTGGCCGAGCCGCGTGGAGTAGAAATCGGCATTGAAATGCATCAGCAGTATTCTAAAACGCCGGCCGGTACCGACCGCATCTACGGGCTGGTCGACTCGCCGGCCATCGGCATCAATTTCGACACCGGCAACAGCTACCTGGCGGGCGAAGATCCCATCAAGTGGCTCGAACACGTCAAGGACCGCCTCATCCACCTGCACGCCAAAGACATTTCCGTCGAGCAGTCCAACGACGAACGTGGACAGGTAACCGGCACCCCGGTGGGTTGTGCTTGTGGTGACGGCGTAATCGACTGGGCGGCTGTAATCAAAATCTGCCAGTCCTGCTCCCGCGATATTGTGTTCAGCGTAGAATGCGGCACTGTCGAACAGGCCGGGCGAAGTATCGAACACCTTAAGGGGCTTTTGTAAAACAAGCCATTGACACAAAATGGGAGGGCGAAGCTCCTGCTGAGCCGAATGCATATGAGTCAAACGTAACAGCTAGTCTCGGCTCAGCAGGAGCTTCGCCCTCCCGTGAGCTAACAGCCCACTCTAAAAGCCTCAAGTCCATTCAGATAAAGATCATGAGCACCAACAAACCAACCCGACGCGACATACTCAAAGCCGGTTGCGCCGCCGCAACCGGCATGGTCCTGCCTTACGCGATAACCACAACTGCGCTGGGAAGCAAAGACAAACCACCGGCAAGCGAACGCATTACCCTGGGCCATATTGGTGTCGGCAATCGCGGCACTTACCTACTGGAGAACTTCTCGCCCAAGACATGCGGGGCACAGAGCGTGGCCGTGGCCGATTGCTATGCCCACCACCGCGAAGCGGCTTCCAAGGCCTGCGGCGGAAAGGCGTACGCCGACTTCCGCGAGATCATCGCCCGCGACGACATCGACGGTGTCATCATTGCCACGCCCGACCATTGGCATGTTCCGATCGCAATAATGGCTGCCCGGGCCGGCAAGGACACCTACGTGGAAAAACCTTTGGGGTTGACCATTGAACAGAACCTGGTTTGTCAGAAAGTATTCCGCGAACAAAAGCGGATTTTCCAGTACGGAACTCAGCAACGCGAGTCCGAGCATATGAAAATCGGTCGAGAAATGATCCGTAGCGGAAAATTAGGCAAACTCAAGGGCATCGAGGTACGCGCGCCCAACGGCGAAGGCGGCGGTTCCACTGCCAAAGCACCCGTGCCCGACGGTTTCGACTATGACATGTGGCTGGGCCCGGCGCCAGAGTCGCCGTATACCGTCGATCGTTGCAAGCCGCCGGGAACGTATTGGGTGTACGACCAGTCGATCGGCTATTTGGCCGGCTGGGGCGCGCATCCCCTGGATATCCTTGTCTGGTGCTACGACGGAGACATGGCTGGACCGTACACCGTGGAAGGCACGGGCGTGTTCAATCCCAAAGAACTTTACAACACCGTACATGACTGGAACATGGTCATGCAAATGTCCGACGGCCTCAAGATCACATTCACGCACGGCAACGATAGCACGAAGTTCATCGGCACCGAAGGCAAACTCGAGATGATGCGTTGGGGACTGCGCGCGGCTCCACAAAGCCTGCTGCCAGAGTGGCCAAAGTTCAGCCATGCGGGCAATGTCGGCAATCACATTAAAAGTTTCGTCGACTCTATCCGTTCGCGGAAGGAGTCAAGCAGCCCCATCGGCGATTCCGTGCGTTCCGATATCATGAGCCATCTATGCGACATCGCCGTCCGCACGGGCGAGAAAGTCACCTGGGATCCGAAGAAAGAACAGCTTGTCAACGCAAGTGAAAAAGCTAAAGCAATGCTGTCGCGTCCCATGCGAAAGCCTTGGACACTGTAAATGTTCACAAGTAACCGCGTGTAATCCGCGGGCGCTGATTCGCAAGAGCACCGCGGTTATGCGCATTTAATTACAATATTCAAGCAGAAAGTACAAGACTTTCGTATAGCAGTCTGCGATTTTTGGTAATTGTGGACTGTTGCATCTTAACCGATAAACAAGCACCACGATTGCCCTCGCGGGAGAATGGATAACTGGTATGAATCATCGACAAGTCCAACACATTTCGGCGATACGAATAGTGACTATTTGTGCCGCGCTGATAGCCGTCACCACAACATCGACTGCCGAGGCAGCCGATAAAACCTCGGGCACGAGCCCGTCGATTAGTACCAATCAAAACGACAACACATTGTCGATCGAACTTGACGGTCGCCCTGCCTTGCGCTACCGCTTCGGCGATGTCAAGTTCAAGCCGTGCATCGACCGTTGGTACACTCCCGGCGGAACGAACATCCTCCGCGACGCGCCCCACGATCATCTGCACCATCACGCAATGATGTTTGCCGTGGCCGTCGACGGTGTTAACTTCTGGGAAGAAAAGTCGCCCAAATCCGGCAAAGAAGTGGGGCAAAAGCCCGGCAAAGTTGTCACAAAAACAAATAACGGTATGACTACGGCCGCGTTTTCGCAAAACCTCATATGGAAAGATTCCGACAATAAACCACTTCTCAACGAGCAACGGACTATTGAACTAATATCTGCTAATGGTCTGGACGCATCACTTGTAAACTGGACGACAACCTTATCCCCTCCGGACGGCAAAAAATCCGCCCAACTCGGCGGTCGACATTACTACGGCTTGGGCATGCGTTTTGTCGAGTCGATGGACAATGTCGGTAAGATGATCGCCGCCGACGGTGTAAAGAGCCGCTCGGTACTTGGGCACGCCTGGTTCGCGCCGGCGCGTTGGATGGCCTATACGGCTCCCGCCAACGGCAAAACCGTCACGGTAGCTATCTTCGACCACCCCCAAAATCCCCGCTATCCCGGCGGGGTTTTCCATATGACCAAACCCTTCGCCTACCTCTCCGCAACCATCGGGCTGGGCGACAAACCATACGAAGTCAAAGCCGGAAAATCTCTCTCTCTCCGCTACGGCGCCGCCCTATGGGACGGAAAAGTCGGTACCGAAAAAATTGAAGCGGCTTATCGTATTTGGAGTAAAATAAAATAACACGCCTGCCGGATCGTCCT
>JAFGTN010000155.1 GCA_016934075.1 Pirellulales bacterium | reverse complement strand
TTTATTGGTGCGAAAAACGTAACAGCATTGGTCCGTCCCATCTACAGCCCATACATGTGGCAATGTTGGTCGCGCGACGGCGGTGCCACATGGGACGCGGCGGTGAGGGCGACATTTCCCGGCTATGCACAATCGATGATTCGCACAGCATCGGGCAAGATCGCCTGTGCCCACCGTTATCCGCAATACTCCGTCAATATCAGCCGCGACGGCGGACTTCATTGGGACGAAGGTACGGTAATCGACTACCCGGCCTGGGCCATGGGTTGTATAGTGGAAGTCGAACCCGATGTGCTTTTATGTACATATATGAACTGGGACATGGGTGCTCCGCTGTTAGCCCAACTCGTCCGCATGACGAATACCGGGATCGAACCGATCGATGTTGCCTTGAAACAATAGAATGAAGACGATAATGATAAAGCATCCATATTCATATTGTAGTACAGCCTGCTTGCTGGTTTTGACGCTGTTTTCTAGCTGTAACATATTGGGCATGGACAAACAGGGCATGACCATACGGCTAAAAGACAATATTTGGGTCTGGGGCAATCCGGAGATGGCCACCCAGGGACGGCACACGGCGGCAACTTTCGCACAAGCCGGCCCGTCCGAGCGGGCTAAACTGCTGGGTGTGTCCAACATTATGATGGCCGGGCATGGACTTCCCGACGATGACGCCCGGGCCGATTTTTTAACCGGGCAGGTCGCGCATTGCGCGAGAATACTTTGGGAAATCACCGCCGACAACAGTGGAGGCCCACCTTTCGTCTACGCTAAACGCATCGCTCAGATCCGGCGGTTGGCCAATAAGTTTTCTCAAATCGAAGGCGTGATTCTCGACGATATGAGCAGCGTAGGAATGGACAAAGGTTTCAAGGCCCAAAACATCGCGGAGATTCGCGAGTTGCTGGGTAAAACACACGACCGAGTGAAAATATGGGGCGTGGTCTACACCATGAATCTGAACCGCCCTGGCATGAATGAGTGTATTAAAGAGCTTGACGTTATTTTGCTTTGCGAGTGGTTCGGCCGCAAAGTGAGAGATTTCGAGAAGGCCGTGGCGCATTGCGAGCGACTTTTTCCAGATAAACCCATTGTGCTGGGAACTTATCTCTACGACTACGGCATAAATAAGCGCATGACTCCGGAACTTCTCAAGCTGCAATATGATATCGCCTTAAAGCTCTTCAAGGCCGGACGCATCGATGGAGTAGAAATTACGACAATCGACAACGACGCCGATGCGGTTGCATGGGCAGCCGATTGGATTAAACAAACAGGCAACCAGAAGCAAGACGTAAAGGAAATTCGAACAAATGATTGAAAGATATCTATACTCTCTCACTCGCTTCTACTTTATCATCTGTTTGGCTGCAATTCTCGCCGGAACCGCATGGGCCGGCGGCGAAGACGACGGGCGGCGAAAACTAACCTCGGCAAAGCGAATTGTGATTGCCGAAAGTGCAGCCTGGGGGGTAATCACTGCGTTGGCCGACGGATCGCTGGGCTTGACCTATCAAGTTGCCACGCCCATCGAGGGTACCAATACCGTGCACGTTGCCATGGTCTGGGTACGTTCGACCGACGGTGGAAAGACATGGTCGAAACCGGTCACGGTTGTCGATCGGCGTGGGCCGGACGGAAAAAGATTCATTCGTCGCAATGACGGCGGTATGATTGTTTTTGAACAACGCAATCAGGCTCTTGGGCAATTGCCAAGCGGACGAATCGTTTGTGCCATGGCCGAACTCGATTACTACTGTGACAAAAACGGCAAGGAGGAAAAACAGAATTTCTTGGGATCTACCTTCCAATTCAAGCAAATCGTGTACACCTGGTCCGACGACATGGGAGCCACCTGGGCACCGGCACGAGTGCTTGATTCCAGACCATTTGGCGGAAAGCACACATTCGAGCCTTACCGGGGCGCATCTCCTCACTGGCAGATCGTTACGCTCGACGACGGCACGGCCATGATGTCGTTGTATGGATCGAAAGATCCCGAATACAAAGGGCCGGTACAGATTCCCGAGGGAACCACGTACATGGCCGGCGTGACTCGATCAAGAGACAACGGCGAGACCTGGGGCGACGTCTCGCTGATATTCAGCAAGACCAGCGGCCTCCCCTACGAAGAAACGGCTTTGTGCCTTTTACCCGGCGACCGTCTACTGGCCCATATGCGAACACAGAATCACGACATCATGCAATACGTCTCGGAAGATAAGGGACGCACTTGGAACGGTCCAACACGCGTGACGGAAGGCGGACAGCAGCCGGGCGGAGCTTTACGATTAAAGAGTGGTCGACTGCTGGCTACTTGGGGAAATCGCCGACCGCCATATTTCGGTGTGGGCGCCATGCTTAGCAGCGATAACGGCAAATCCTGGGACTACGATAGGCGAGTCGCGCTGGCTTGGGATCACAAGAATGCGAACTGTGGATATGCAAACGCCGCGCAGGCCGGCGACGGATCGATCGTTGTTACCTACTACAGCATGGATCCCAATGCCAACGACCATGTAGGGCGATGGAGCGGCAGCAAGGTGTATGCAATCCGCTTCAGTGAGGAAGAATTCATTGGAGCGACCGGGGAATAATAGAACGGTGCATTACAAAGACATGCTTCTACGAGGGTAAGCATAGTGACGGTTCGTTGCGGTATTATAGGGTGTGGCGTAATCAGCGACATGCACGCGAAGGCTCTTTCACACCATGTGGACGCGGAAATAATGGCCTGCGCCGACCTTGTGCAAAAGGCGGCGCAACAAACTGCCGTTCGTTTTTCAATACCCCAGATATATACCAACCCCCGGGAATTATTACATAACGGCGACCTGGACGCGGTTGTGATCTGCGTTCCTCCAAAGTGGCATGCCGAGTATTTCCTGGAGGCACTGGCCGAAGGGAAGCACGTCCTCATAGAAAAACCCCTGGCCATGAACCTGGCCGAAGCGGATCGCATGGTTGATGCAACCATGGCCGGCAATCGCATTGTGGGTGTAGCTCTTATTCATCGCTACTTACCTGCGTATAGGATTTTACGTGACATGATTCGCGGGGGAGCCATTGGCCGAATTATGCACTCACGAATCTCACTTGGTTGTGATATGTACAACGACACCCGTTTCCGCGCACCTGACGAGGATCCACGCTCCTGGCTTGTTGATCGCGATGTGGCCGGCGGTGGCATTCTCATGTCTTCGTCGGTACATTTCCTCTCCGCAATCAGTTATGTGCTCGACAATGTTCACATTAAAAGCGTAGACGCCAAAATCCGTCGCCTGCATGGAGAAGCCTTCCCCGACATCGAAGACGATATCGATCTGCGTATGGAACTGGCATCGGAATCAGAATTCGTACTGCACGACAGTTGGGTTGCCAACCAGCCTTTCCAGGTCGATTTTACCGGTGATCATGGTCGCCTTACTGCCTCAGGGCCGAATTGGAGTTGTCTGAAAGTCAGTGGAATATGCCTTGGAACCGTGCCGGATAGTTACGCCAAGAATATGAACGGAACCGAATTCCGTGACGGCAAATCACATCGGTCCGATATCAGTCAGTCTTGCTTTGACTGCCTGATTGCCGACTTCATACAAAGCATCAACCAGGGAGTTCCGGCCGTAGACATGCCAAATATCATTCATGCCCGCAATATGCAGGCTGTTATCGACGCCGCCTATCGCTCGGGCGTCAAGGGTGGGGCCGAGGCAATCCACTGGCAATTCGAGGCGGCCCGCGAGGCACAATAATATGGTGGTAATGGAACCAGCCCGAGCGAAACCTATGCAAAACAGGCAAGGCCAGTTGCAATCGTGTTTATGTGGGAATTGTTTGATGGATCAGAAAAACATCACCATAAAGATTGCCAAATGATCTCATTAACATTTGGGATTATTGTTGACAAAGTTCATTGTGCAGTCTACAAAAGAGTTAATACCATTCAACATTCATTGGAGAGAACAGAACAAAGGTATATAAGAATAACACAGGTTTATAGGAATAAATGACAAATAAATCAGTTCAAGCGTATCGGCAGATCAAACAGCTCATCCATGAGGGAGCCGTGCCACCAGGAGAACGGCTCACTGAGGCGAAAGCCGCCAGCCTTGTCGGCATGAGCCGGGGCCCGGTACGCGAATCTCTGGTGCGTTTAGAGGCAGAGGGTCTTCTGGAAAATCGCGGATCGCGACGCAGCCGCGTGGTGGTGTATTTCGAAGACCAGAATCCGGAGGATATGCTGGTCCGGTACGAATTGAGAGAACAGATCGAAAGTGGCGCGGCACGGCTGGCCGCCAAAAACATGACCGGCTGGCAGGTCGATCGGTTGCGTGAATTGGCAAGAGCTGTGAATGAATCGCAGAACTTGGGCGATCCGGAGAACCACAAAGAAGCCATGAGCGCGTTTCGCCAGTTCATCTTGGAAAACTGCGGTAATCCCCTGATGCTGGAAATCTGGCAGTCGTATAACCTGGCTCCCGTACGAACGCGGTCGCCGGAAGTCGAGTCCGCCATTGTCGGTTCGATTCCAGAAAATGAGAACGATCCTTCCCCAATGGAAATTGCGGATGCCATAGCCGCTCATGATGCCGATTTGGCAGAGCAGCTTCTCAAACAACGTGTTCGGCGCATTACCGAAGCCATCCGAAAGTACACTTGGGACCAGAAAGCCAAGCAGGAATAGGGCGGCTTCGATGGAACGGCTAGTCCTATTGCCAATCCGACCAGAACTCAGTTATCAGCTCTCGCAAAGCAGCGATTGTTTCTGTTAAAATCCGTTCACCCTTTTCGGCAGACGCCAAAGACGGGCTGCCGAACACACCCGTCCTCGAAAGCTTGTCGAAGGGCCGATAGCACGATGCGGCCGGTCCGTGCAACATGTCGAAATGCATCGATTCCGGAGGGTGCTGTATGCCGTCATCCACCTGGGCCGATATATCTACCCTGTCCGGCGCAATCGCCTGGATGATGCTGGTTTCGAATTCGCAGGCGTGGCCTACCGAGCCTAGTGAGCCATCCTGGATTTTTCTCAAACGCTCAGCCGCCGCCGACCACCAGGTTGTTACAAGAATCTCGATCTGCGGGTACCTCTGCCCGAGTTGTTCACCCAGCACAGCGCAGATGGCCGAATTGCCACCATGGCTGTTGAGTAGCACGATACGTCTAAAACCGTTTCTGGCGATCGAGTCCACAACGTCAGCAACCCAGCGTCGAAACGTTTCGTGGCTGAGCGTTAATGTTCCCGGAAAGGACATGTGGTGTTCGGAGCATCCCACAGTGAGTGTGGGCACGATTAAAAGACGCCCGTCGAACGACGTCTCGAGCCGGTGGAGAATGACTTCGACAGTCATCGAATCGGTGCCCACAGGAAGATGTTTACCGTGTTGTTCGGTGGCAGCCACCGGCACGATGACCG
>JAFGTN010000002.1 GCA_016934075.1 Pirellulales bacterium | reverse complement strand
TGGTCGATCTGGGAGAGCTGGCAGCAAATTACGGCACCATCGGAGGTGCCGAGTGGAGTAACGGCGACTTCAACAACGACCACAATGTGGACGTCAGCGACCTGGGTATCCTGGTGGCGGCATACGGCACGGGTTCCAGTTCGGTGGCGAGCCAGTCCGTGCCGGAACCTTCGATGATAAGCATGATTCTAGTCCTATGCGGCCTGGGGCTGTGGCGGCATAGGCGTCAGTAGCAGACCGTTGAAAAAGAACCTTGTGAGGGCTACGAGGAAACTTCATGTGTGGCACGCTCTACTTCTTCTCGAAAAGAACCCAAACGCCTTGCCCCACGCGTTTGTCCTCGGCCGAGATTGCCCCCTTGCCCATCACCGTGTAGTTCGGCAAGCCGGCTTCGTCGGCCCATTTGCGCATGAGTTCGGGGCGACGCAGTTCGATGAAGCGTTTCCACTTGGCAGACTCTTCACCCCGGGCGCGCTCTTTGCGGCTTTGGATGAGTTTTTCCGTTGCTTGAGACGGGTAACCACTACCGGCCCCGCCGCCTATATAAGCCTTGCCGCCGGGCCGTAAAACGCGATAGACCTCACGCAAGCCTTTGACAGGATCGTCCCAGAAGAAGATCGAGCCGCGACTGACAAGCAGATCGACCGAGTTATCCGGTAGCGGCATCTTCTCGGCCACGCCCACCACGGCCGTGAGGCGGTTTTCCAATCCTTTTTCGCGGGCGAGTTCCAGGCCCTTGGACATCGACTCGGCGTTCGGGTCGAGCATGGTAACCGGGTTGCCGGTGGCTTCGATTAGCGGAATGGCGACTTGCCCTCTGCCCGCTCCCAGGTCTACCCAGAAACCTTTTTGCGGGCGGCAATACTTGAGAATGTCCTTAACGACATACGGATACCGGTCGGGCAGTTTCCGTTCGCCCCTCAGGCCATGGGGAGCGGACGATTTTTTCTGGTCTTCGGGGCCGTGAGCAACCGCTTGCCGGTCGGCGATTGAACAAATCAGACAGAAAAATGCAGCGATGAAAATTGGAGCAGGCTTCATGGTAAGTGGTTTCTTAATGGTGACTATCTGAAGAGGTTATTGTGTCGCTCCGCGGCAGCTTTTAAGGCTTCGTTAGGCTCTGCTTCCGTGTCTTCCAAAGCCTCGATAAAAAGTTTCCAATCACGATTCGAGAGGCGAGTGCGATTGTAATCGTTAAGCACTTCACGAGCTTCTCGCATAACAACCGAGATTGCAAATTCACCTGCCGTCTGACCTCTAGCAGTTGCGGCACTTTCTATCGTCCGCTTTGCCTCGCTTGAAAGATGAATATCCAACTGTTCGGTTTTTTTCCGTGATGTATTCATGCCAAAAACTGCTCCAACTCCTCCGCCGTCGGTAACGACGGTTGGGCGCCGAGCTTGGTCACCGCCAGCGCGCCTACGTGGCTGGCCTGGCGGACGGCTTCTTCGAGCGACTCGCCACGCGCCAGGGCGCAGGCCAGGCCGCCGTTGAAAGCGTCGCCGGCTGCCGTCGTGTCGCGGGCGTCGACTTTGGGACATGTAACCATGGAGGTCGTAGTGCCGTCGCTCAAGAGCGAGCCGGCCGAACCGAGCGTGACGATCACCTGTCGGGCACCATCGACGAGCAACTTATCGGCCGCTGCTCGGGCAGTGGTCTCGTCACGAACCTCTAAACCGGTTAGCAGTTGAGCCTCGGTCTCGTTGGGCGTGAGATAGTCGACAGATTTTAAAAGCTCGGACGATAGCGGTGCCGCTGGGGCTGGATCCAATACAACTTTAGCGCCGGCCTTATGGGCAAGTTCCGCGGCTCGCTGGATGGTTTCCATGGGAACTTCGAGTTGCAACAAAACAATGTCGGCCGGGCCGATCTTCGCCAGTGCCGCTTCGACTTCGTCGGGCGTAAGCGCGAAATTGGCACCGGGGGCTACAGAGATCGAGTTTTCTCCCCCGGCGTCGACCAGAATCAAGGCCACTCCGGTTGCGTTTTGCGGATCGCGAAGGATGTGGTCAGTGATGATACCTTCCTTGGCGAAGCCTTGGATGGACTCCTCCCCAAAAACATCGTCACCCACCTTGGCCACCAGCGTGACATCAGCTCCCAGCCGCGCGGCCGCCACGGCCTGGTTGGCGCCCTTGCCGCCCGGCACCATCACAAACCGCCCGCCGGTAACCGTTTCGCCCGGCGCGGGAATCTTGTCGCCTTTGACAACCATGTCCGTATTGACGCTACCGACAACGACTATTTTAGGAGTTTTCATTTTTTGGCTCTTCAGGAGAATCCGTGGGTAATTTGTAAGTTTATTGACATTTTTGGTGTAGGTTTTTTAATTTGGACAACCAAATTAGTATACAAAAGATAAAAACGAAATAACACCAGTGCATCCCGTGCGACTTTCGGTTATGGATGGTATCGACATAAGTTCTTACCCTATCAACGCAAAAGAGCCGCTGCCAATAGCTGACAACGACTCTTGCAAGTGGGCGATGAGGGCTCGAACCCCCGACTTCCACGGTGTAAACGTGCAAGTATACCGTCAGAAGACGTTGCTGTCAAACCACTTACATCAACGCTTCCCGCTGCTTGCACCAATGCTTGCACCAGATTTCGGCAAGCCCAGACCAGCGAGGACAATGCCGGGCAAGATATATGCTCGGCCCTGCAGTTGCTCTTACAGGCCACTGGCGTGGGCAGCGACAACGACGTGGAACGCCAGCCAGACGATCCCGAAAAAGTGAGGTCCGAGGGCACCGGCAGAAAATCCATGTTAGAGGTCGTCCGGATGCTGGTCGCAATGGCACCCGAGGAACGAGCCAGCTTGGTCGCGCTCATCAAGGCATTGGGATGAGTTGTATCTTCTCATCGAGGCCTGTACGAGTGCTTACTCGTCCGCGTAGGCATCATCATACTCTTTGTGCAGTCTTTCACCCAGCTTTTTCAACGCTTGAAACTCCGGGGTGGACTTGTCGGGGTAATATCTCTCGTCGTCCAGGGTAACGTCGATAACGTCCAGCAGGCACTCCAAATCCCAGCGGAATAGGGTAATGGGCCGAGTTCCCTTGTACCTGTCGATCTTGGCGTCCAGCCCGAAGGCTTCAGTCATCGCATAGACGTGCCGCTTCAGTTCTTGCAGTTCGTCACCGCAGATCAGCAGTTTATGTCGATGGTCTCTGGGGCCGGATTTCATCTTTGAACGCTACCTTTCGTGGTTTCTTCCTACCGCCAATTCCAGAACCAATAGGAATAGTCCGAGAC
>JAFGTN010000154.1 GCA_016934075.1 Pirellulales bacterium | reverse complement strand
TAACCAGATGCTGACGGAAGTATATTCTGTCAAGGCTCCTCGGATATTCTATGGTCCGAGGAGCTTCTTTTTCATACTTTTGTTAGCATATGCCTAAAAAACCTTCGTGCGCAGCACGACAATACCATTTTTGCCCACTAAATTCCCTGAAGGATCTCTTTTTGAGAGAAAAAATCAAACAGTTTCCCTTCTCTATTTGTTCAGACCTTTTTCAATTCGGATAAACACTGCTTGCCCTATAGCTAGATCCGAACGGCGCAGAATAGTTTGAATGCCCACTCTGCAGGGACCGGTTGCAGAAGAGATTGCATTACGATTAAGCTGAAGTGATTTAACTGATTCTTCGTGGTATCGCTCTGCTAGGCGAATTCCAATAGTGTCGCCGATCTTGATTGTTTTGTTCGGTTGGAGTTCGATACTCATGACAGAATATCGGCCATAATAATGAGCATAGGCACCAATTTCTCGGTACGATGGAGGGACTAAACCTTGCCGACCAAGAGAAAAAAGAAGATTTCTGATCGGCTCCATATCCCATCTAAACTCGAGCGCTCCCTGTATAAGAAAACGAAGGTCCGGCGCGGTGATTAGGGTGAGTCCACTTTGTTCAGCAATCTTACATACGTCATCGGGGATAGCCTTTTCCACTTTACGCTGTTTTATCGCAATATACTTCTCGTGATTGATGATACACATGGCTGAATAGTCGTCTTGCTGATATCGCTCAGATTCAGACAATTGCGTTATAACTGCTTTGATTGTATCAGAATCAAACAATCCATTACATTCCAAACAGAAGACTACCGCATGGTTTCCAATATAGCTGATATGGTATCGCTCATGTACAACTGAAGTATCCATAGATTCGGGAGGTGCATCCCAACATTCTACTTCAAGGTAATTGAAGCTCATGAGGGAAAACAGTTCAATGTCAGTCATTTCACCGTCAATTGACGTGAGATATTGCGATCGCAACAATTCGTCATCAGTCTTAATTTCTTTTTTTTGTTGTTGTCCGGTAACACTACTACGCCAGAATCGCAATGTCTTATTGAATATCTGGGAATATTCATACCTCGTTGCATTTCGAAATATGCATAATAATTTGTTTTATCTTCAGACTTTCCCTTCTCCCACGACAACCATTGAAACAGCCAAGTCATCGTTTCGATAGCTCGAAGCATCGGACCCCTCGAATGAATGTCAACACGAAGTCCGTGATGTACTATTTTATGACGCAGTTCACGGACTTGATTCAGCTCAGACTTGAAGCGAATACCATTGATGTAAGGAATTGGACTGAGAATAGGTCCAGGGATACGTGTCTCACTTATTTTCTCGTAATCGGCTAACCGTTTATCAAAATTATTCCACGTCTCCTCAAGTCGGTCTAGGATTCTTTGCTTACTCCATCCTTTGTTGCTCAAAAGTTTTGATATTTGAGTCTCCAACACAATCTCGATCGCAGTCACGGCAGAGCGAACGGCACTGTCAATATGCCCTCTAAAATACAAGCTCCTTGCGTCCAAGATCTCCATTAAACCGGGAACGAAACTTGTTTCAGCCTGTGCAGAAATAGCTTTGTGATCTGTAAGATGAATTGGCGATCTATCACTTCTGCTGAGACTGTAAAGCGTGGGAAACCAGTCTTGTTCCCAATATGGCATCAAGGATACGCGTGCAAATTTGCCATTGAGTTCGGCAAACCAAATAGGTACATCCCACTGGCTAACTTGAAAAGCAAATGGATCATGGGATGTAATCCTATATGAGCTAATGAGGGTGTTCAAGAATGGAATATGAGCATAGGCTAAAGATTGAAGATAATTTTGTGCTCTATTAATGCGTCTGATCCTGGCCGACTCTGACAAAGCTGGATCCTGATGTCCCTGCAATGCTAAAACTGCGTCTTCTTTTGCTACCGGTTGAAAAACTATAACTGTTTTCATGAGGCGTTGTACTGGCGCTTTAGATAAAGCAACAAGCAATGGTGGTTCTTGATCTGCCGCCAATTTTTCTTTTGGGCCAACGAAAATCACATTGCAATGCGAATCAAAGGAAAACGGGCCATCTGAAACAGCCATGTATTTCCCTCTTATGCTTGCCTGAACTGTGGCTTCATCATGAGAAAGCGAAATCTCACAGTCCGGGATCATAATCCAAAAGGGCAATTCGACTATCAGTTGGATGGAAACATAGCGTCCCTTCCAAAATTCTGATTCTTCAGCAGCCTTTGCCGCAATCTCTTTTGGCCAGTCTTCGCGAGGTATGAGCGAAGCTGAGCCCCCTACCGCTCCTATTGCGAACACTCTCGCTGGACCGGTCATGTCGATCGGAATGCCACTTTCTCTCAATCGACGTAGATCGCTTCTTTCCGTCATTGCACCTTGTGCCCCCCCAAGCCACCATGAGCGGCCGGGATAACCTGATTTATTCTATCTTTCCGATATTGGTAACGTTGCTCACTCCGCCAGCAACCATTTCACCACATGATCAACCGTGGCTTTCTCGCCATCGGCGACCGTCATGGCCTCCGCTTCGCCGGCGGCTTTGTAAGTGGCTTTGACTACCTCCGGATAGGCTCCCTCGCCGGCCAGCCATATCTTAGCGGGCGCGCAAAGCGCCAGCATGCCGGGCAAATCCAGGTACTTGGCTCCGCCGGGCAAGAAATCGGGATGGTCGAAAGAGTCGATCTTCGCGAAACGAAAACCGCTGGTGTCGATCACCGTGCGATTGACTATCGGACCGGCTTGGGCCCGCGCGGCGGCCACCCAATGACCGGCTCCTGCTAGACCGACGAGATCGATTTGAGCGGGTTTCATGTCGCGCAGTAAAGCCACGGCGGACATGATGTCGTGCACTCGCTTGACAAATACCGAGTGGTTGTAGCCGAAAGTAAACCCGGCGTATTTGATCCAAGGATCGTCGCTAGGGTACTTATTGAGTCGCGCCTTGGCGATGGGCTTGCCGTCCTTGGTGAATTCGCCCTGCCCATACAAATCGACGCCCAGGACCGTGCGTCCGGCATCCAGAAGTTTCCGCACCGGTGCGATAGGTTGTCCGGCCTCGTCGAACAAGGCGGCCTTGCCTTGCGGATCGATCCAAATCACGAACTTCTTCGGATCATCGGACGTTTTTTTGCCCTTAAGCATCACGGCCGGCAGCTCTTCTTTCTCAACTTTATTTTGAATCAATAATCGCGAAAGCCGGTAATTACCGAGTTCCTCTTCCTTACCACCGACAATTTGCATGGTGACTTTCTCGGGCAAACGGCGTCCGATAATGGTGTCGATCGCGCCGCCGACCACTTCGCGGAATTTTTCCAGCGACTTTGCGTCGCGGGGAACCAATTCGGCCATTTGCTTGTAGGAATCGGCCGTAATCCAGGCCAACAGCGATCGTTCGTAGTCGTCACCCGAGGGCGGTTTGGGATGATCT
Organism: Pirellulales bacterium; assembly: GCA_016934075.1. GTDB lineage: Bacteria > Planctomycetota > Planctomycetia > Pirellulales > Thermoguttaceae > JAFGTN01. Next base: position 1,068 of record JAFGTN010000154.1, on the reverse strand, counting down.
TTGTCCCAGACGGTCATTTCAGCGACCGAAAGCGGCTGGAAATCTTCCGCAACCACCGGTTCCTCAAAACCGAGCTTGAGGTGCTTATTGAGCCAATGGTACATGGCCCCGCGCGAGACATAGTTGTAGTTGTGCGGAAACTGCACCAGCGGCTTGGCCATTACCAGATCCTCCACCCCCAGCATCTTGTAGAGTTGCTTCAACTCAGGCAGGCCCTTGGTGGCTATCTCCTTGGTCCAATCATCGGCTGCTGTCATGCCCAGCGGTCGCGGGGCGATCAGTGCGGCCAACTCGATATTGCCCGTGCCCACACGCAAGAAGCTGGCATTTTCACAAGGGCAACCACCTTGCATGGCGGTCGAGACCATCACGGCCGGAAAAGCGACCGCCGGACGCGGGTCCAACGCACAGAGAATAAAAGTTTGCGTACCGCCGCCGCTCGCGCCGGTCACGGCGATGCGTTTGCCGTCGACGTATGGAAGCGTGCTGATCCAATCCAACGCCCGCACCGAGTTGTAGGTCTGCAACCCCATCTGATGTTGCAGGCGGGCTTCGGCCTGTGGACTGAAATAGCCCCAGTTCTTGAGCTTGTTCATCTTGTCGCGCACGCCGGCGCGATGCGCTAACTGTATGCTGTCGGCGTAGCCGATCATGTCGTAGTGGAAGACGACACAACCCATCCTTGCCAGTTGCACGCAACGCGACTGCAACGGGAAGCGCCCGGCCATTTCGAAACGCTCGGCCCCGTTGAACAAATCCCAGCGGACTTCCTTGGCTCCTCGATCGTAGAAGCGACCATCGGCCCAATGGCCATGCGGACAAAGCACGGCGGGCAGCTTACCCTCGCGCCCCTTGGGCCGGTAAAGGTTGCCGGTCACGAAGTGTCCGGGGAAACTTTCGAAGAATACCTTCTCGACCGTATACTCTTTGCGATCAACCGGACCGTGCACAACCGCATTGGACGGTGTTTTGGTGGGCATGGGCCAGAGCCCCTCGGCAACCTGGAGTTGGCGACGCAATTCGGCTGCGCGTTTCGACCAGGCATCGGGCGTGGCCGGCACGGCGAAG
>JAFGTN010000153.1 GCA_016934075.1 Pirellulales bacterium | reverse complement strand
TCGCCGACGTACTTCGGGCCGATGGACGTGGCACATACCTGGGCGGTAACATCGGCAGCAGCCTGCTGGCTGAATTGCCGCGAATCGCGACCGATGATTGGGTCGTATTGGAGCTGAGCAGCTTTCAGCTTACACACTTGAGCAAGGATTTCTCGATGCCGGAAGTGGCGGTGGTTACGAATTTTTCGCCCAATCACCTTAACTGGCACGAGACGCTGGATAACTATCGCCAAGCAAAATGTAGACTATTGCTCGAACAATCGCTGGGTGGGATTGCCATACTGGATACTTCGTTGTTACAGTCGGACGACTGGAAAAATTGTATCACGGGTCGATTGTTGGGCCCCGTGGCTTGTGATGAATTGCCGCCGTTGGAAACTCCCGGCGAGCATAACCGCCGCAACGCCGCCTTGGCCGCTGCCGCTGCGAGGGCCGTGGGCTGTTCGTCCGAAGCGGTTACTCGCGGTCTGGCTTCGTTTCAAACGTTGCCGGGACGCTTGCAGCTTGTGGCCACCGCGGCCGGGCGACAATATTACAACGACACCACGGCTACCACGCCCGAGTCGACAATCGCGGCCGTCCGGTCGCTCGATGACGGCTGTTCGGCAACGTGGCTGATGGCGGGGGGTAGCGACAAGGGAGTTGCTTTGGACAATATGGTCGCGGCGATCGTACAACATGCCGGCGGAGCGGCCTTTTTCGGATCGACCGCCGAAAAGTTACGCAGTTTAACAATTTCGAGGTATCCCGGTTTCAGTTCTACCGCAGTGAAAACACTTGATGAAGCTTTCGCATGGTGTCACGAATCCAGTCGGGTGGGCGACCGTATAGTGCTTTCGCCGGGCTGTGCCAGTTTGGATCAGTTTCATAATTTTCGTCACCGCGGCGAACGATTCAACGAGTTGGTCGACGATATCGCAAAACAGCATTGACAAAAACTATGTTTTCTGAATAAATTGTATGATAACGCTTGAGGACTTGTCCTCTTTTTGCGTAGGCCTCGAGGTCGACGGCTGTAAGGTTTCCTTGTTGGAGGCCGTACGGCGCTGGGAGTCGTTTCCTCGGGGCCTTTTTATGTGTATATGTGTAAACTGGATTTTTGCAAAATTGCGAGTCTAATTTTAATACACTGGTATGTGCTAATGCCGAAACGATGCGAAGTCGCTCTTCTGGTCGAATCATCTCGCGCCTATGGACGGGGATTATTGCGAGGCATCGCCCAATACACTCAGGCACACGGCCACTGGGCCACACGCCATCACGAACGGGCATTGGGCGACAGCGCGCCCGAATGGCTGAAAAAATGGAGTGGCGACGGTATAATTGCTCGTATCGATAGTGAAGAACTGCTAAAACAAATCGAGAAGCTCAATGTGCCAACCGTCGATCTACGGCTGCTTTTCGATGTGAAAAAAATTCCACGAGTTGGGGTCGACAACGTTGCCGTAACCCGAATGGCGGCCGACCATCTGCTGGAGAGGAAGTTCGAAAACTACGCTCTTTGTGGATTCGCGGGTGTGGATTATTCCGAACATCGTCGCAAATATTTCACCAAGTATCTGGTCGATTTAGGCTACGATGTCGACGTTTGGATGGGTGGTTATTCTGGTGGACGACCGACGACCACTCAAATCGAAGCCCGTGGCCTCGTTCAGGATATCGATTTGGAAAAATGGCTGGAGGCTCTGCCCAAGCCGGTCGGTTTGATGGCCACAAACGATGTGCGTGCCCAGCAGGTGTTGACCGCCTGCGATCATTGCGGCATTTCGGTCCCCGATGAGATTGCAGTGATCGGCGTCGACAACGACCCGGTGATTTGCGAGTTATGCCATCCGCCGCTGTCGAGCATTCAATTACAGAACGAAAGAATGGGCTATGAAGCGGCCGCCCTGTTGGACAGAATGATGCAAGGGCAAGGCACTGAAGAGTATAACCGGCGATGGCCGCCTATCGGAATCATCACAAGGCAATCAACGGACGTAGTTGCCATACCAGACTCGGCAACCGCGGCGGCCGTGCATTTTATACGCGAACATGCCTGTGATGGGATCGCCGTGGATGCGGTCTTTCGGCACGTGGCCGTTTCGCGAAGCACTCTGGAGCGACGATTCGCCAAGTACCTCGACAGCACTCCACGGGCGGAAATTGTCCGAGTACAGCTTCAACGCGTTAAACAGTTGCTGACGGGCACCGATTATCCGTTGACCAAGATCGCTCAACTGGCCGGTTTCAACCACGTCGAATATATGTGCAGCCTCTTCAAAGCCCGCGAAGGGCAAACTGCCGGCTGCTATCGCAAGGAGCAGATGAAACTGCGAGGACTTGCACCGCCGATGGGTTAGGCGGTAAAGTTTTTCAACGGGCTGCCAGGCGGTAATGTTGCCGCCGTCTTTCCAGCAACGGTCGGTATTGTATTATTCCGCTACAGCGCACCCTCGTTTCTATCGTCATAACCGTCAAATCCGTCGTCTGCCTGCCACCGGGGTGTCCTATCCGGGCGCCGACATAGTCAGGCATGGATAGATATATAAGCTATGCTTTCGGTGGCGCCGGATAGTTTTCGGGCGAAAACGCAATTCTCGGATGGATACAGGAAATATGAAAGCTCCAACAATGCTCAGCCCCGAAGAGGCGAAGAAAGCCAACTTCGAGGCACTCAAGCAGCGTATTCACGGTAAACTGGTCGACAAACTGGACTTATCCCGCGTGGGTGAACTCGAAGGCGATGTGCTCCGCCGCGAAATTCGCCTGGTGGTGGAACATCTTTGCGACACGGAAGGTACACTGCTCAACCGCACCGAGCGCGAACGTCTAATCGATGAGGTGCTCGACGAGACCTTCGGTCTTGGCCCGTTGGAGATCTTACTGAAGGACACGACGATCAGTGATATTCTCATCAACGGTCCCAAGCATATCTACGCCGAACGCCGCGGAAGGATGGAAAAAACCGACGTCAACTTCCGCGACAACAACCACCTTATGCAGATTATCGATCGGATCATCTCCAAGGTGGGACGGCGCGTGGATGAAACTTGCCCGATGGTCGACGCGCGCATGTCCGACGGCTCGCGTTTCAATGCCATCATTCCACCCCTGGCATTGGACGGAGCGGCCGTTTCCATACGTCGTTTCGGCGCCAATCCCCTGAAACTGGAAGACCTGCTCAACTATCGGGCTTTCACTCCGGAGATGGTGATGCTCTTGGAAGGAGCCATCAAGGCGAAACTGAATATCATTATTTCGGGTGGAACCGGTTCCGGTAAAACCACGTTATTGAACACGCTTTCGAGCTTTATCTCCAATTCCGATCGAATCGTGACCATCGAAGACGCCGCCGAGTTGCAATTGCAGCAAGAACACGTTGTGCGGCTGGAAACGCGGCCGGCTAACATCGAAGGCAAAGGCGCCATAACGGCCACCGACCTGGTTCGAAACGCGTTGCGTATGCGACCCGAACGAATCATCATCGGCGAGTGCCGCGGCCCGGAAACGCTTGACATGTTGCAGGCCATGAACACGGGCCATGACGGATCGCTGACCACTATCCACGCCAACACGCCCCGAGACGCACTGGCCCGCCTGGAAACCATGATCATGATGTCCGGCTTCGAGTTGCCCTTGAAAGCCATGCGGACACAGATCAGCAGTGCCGTGCACCTCATCGTGCAGGCCAGCCGTCTGCAAGGCGGCCCCAGAAAGATTACATACATCACGGAGATCCTGGGCATGGAGCAGGAGACGATCGTGATGCAAGACATATTTCGCTATGAACAAGACGGCATCGACGAAAACGGCCGTGCATACGGCCGCTTCGTTTCGACGGGAATACGTCCCACGTTTATGGACCGATTGGAGGCGTCCGGCGTGCGTTTGCCCTCGAGTGCCTTCCGCGAGCGAGTGATGCTGGAGGATTAAAAACAGTGATATCGCCTTTAATTATCGGAATCGCGGCTTTTATCGGCGTCACCGCGCTGGTGGGCGGCGTGGCCATGGCTTTGCGCGACAAGCCGGCCAACAAAATCGAGGATCGCCTGAATACAATCACCGGTCTGGGCGGCGGCGATCCGAGTAATGCCGCCAAGAACAAAGCTACACTGCTGGCGCAGCCGTTGGATGAAGTGCCCGGCATCTTTGAAGAGTTGCTGAAGAAAATCGCCAATGTCAATCTCAACCGGCTCCTGTCGCAAGCCGACGTTTCGTTCAGCTCGTTGCAGTTCGGCGTAACTTGCGGCATAATGGCATTGGCTGGAGCGGCGGGCGGGCTGGTCCTGGGCCTCAAGCTGTATCTGATTCCGGTGCTGGCCATAGTAATGGCCTTTTTCCCATTCATGTGGTTGCTTTTTAAACGGCGCAGGCGCTTCAAGACGTTTTCCTCGCAATTGCCGGACGCCTTGGAAATGTTGTCTCGCTGCCTCCGTTCGGGTCAGAGTCTTACGGCCGGTTTCAATATCGTGGCCGCGGAAATGTCGGCTCCGCTTGGTGTTGAATTCGGACGTGTGTTCGAGGAACAAAACTTGGGTATTTCGTTGGATGAATCGCTGGATAATCTGGTCGAACGGATGCCGAACATGGACCTCAAATTCTTCTGCACGGCCATTATACTGCAACGTCAGACGGGTGGCGACCTGGCCGAAATTCTCGATAAAATCGGAAGCCTTATTCGCGAACGTTTCCAAATATGGGGACAAGTGCAAGCCCT